>JAFPRD010000069.1:0-1977 GCA_017401005.1 Lachnospiraceae bacterium | reverse complement strand
GGGGTAGATTTAAGATTGAACAAGCCTCTCCTCTCGGCCTCATCTACCCATTCCTGAGTATATCCGTTTCCGTTAAAGATAACTCTCTTATGCTCCTCCAAAAGGGTCTTTGTAAGTTCTTTAACTGCCGAAGGGATATCTTCTCTTGAAACATCCTTAAGAGATTCGTAAATCTCCTCAAGGGTTTCTGCAACAGCGGTGTTTAGAACAATATTTGCATTTGCGACCGATACTGCGGAACCGGGCATACGGAACTCAAACTTGTTACCGGTAAATGCAAAAGGTGATGTACGGTTTCTGTCGGTTGTATCTTTCTGGATATGAGGAAGTACCTCAGCACCCATCTCCATCTGAGTCTTTCCGACCTCTGTAAACTCCTTGCCCTGCTCGATGGAATCAAGTATTGCCTGAAGCTCGTCTCCTACAAATACTGAAACGATAGCGGGCGGTGCCTCGTTAGCTCCGAGTCTGTGGTCGTTTCCGGCGGAAGCTACGGAGACTCTTAGGATATCTGCATACTTATCAACCGCTGAAATAACAGCCATCAGGAAAAGAAGGAATTCCGTATTCTCTGCGGGATGCTTTCCGGGATTTAAAAGGTTTAAACCGGTATTTGTCTGAATCGACCAGTTGTTGTGCTTACCGGATCCGTTTACGCCTGCAAAAGGCTTCTCGTGAAGAAGACAAGCAAAGCCACGCTTATCCGCAACCTTCTTCATAACCTCCATAGTAAGCTGGTTATGGTCTACGGCAACGTTTGCAGTCTCGAATACGGGCGCAAGCTCATGCTGAGCGGGAGCAACCTCGTTATGCTTCGTTTTAGCGGGGATACCCAGCTTCCAAAGTTCCTCGTCAAGATCATGCATAAACTCGGAAACCTTCGGCTTAAGTACACCGAAGTAATGATCCTCCATCTCCTGTCCTTTGGGAGCGGGTGCTCCCATAAGAGTTCTTCCGCAAAGAAGAAGGTCTTTTCTTTGTTTATACATTTCCTTGTCGATAAGGAAGTATTCCTGTTCCGAACCAATGGTTGTATCTACCCTTGTTACCTCGTCATGTCCGAGGAGCTTAAGTACCTTAACCGCCTCTCTTGAAAGAGCCTCCATAGAGCGAAGGAGGGGAGTCTTTTTATCAAGAGCTTCTCCGGTGTATGAACAAAAAGCGGTTGGAATATACAGCGATCCGTCTTTAATGAATGCAGGAGAAGAAGGATCCCATGCTGTATATCCTCTTGCTTCGAAGGTAGCCCTAAGGCCGCCTGAGGGGAAGCTTGACGCGTCAGGCTCACCCTTAACGAGTTCCTTTCCGGAAAACTCCAAAATAACAGTTCCGTCCTTTTCGGGATTTAAGAAACTGTCGTGCTTTTCTGCCGTAAGTCCCGTCATAGGCTGGAACCAATGGGTAAAATGTGTTGCCCCGTGTTCTACCGCCCATTCCTTCATAGCCGCCGCAACCGAATTTGCAACGTCAAGTTCAAGATGCGAACCGTTCTCTATAGTCTTTTTAACTGCCTTATAAACATCCTTTGGGAGGCGCTCCCTCATGACCTTGTCATTAAAAACAAGTTGTCCGTAGATGTCTGTAATGTGCTGTCCTTTTTCCATTTCCTTTTTCCTCCTGATTTAAATTACACACCCGACGCCCCGTAGTTGGATAAAACCCTGGCGGAAGGATCGTTCACATTACATCCTTCCCACTCCTTATTGGGCATCCAGAAATCAACTACCATATGGGACTGTCCGGGATAATACTTTTCAAAAATATCTCTGTAAAGTAGCGATTCCTTCGTAAAAGGTCTTGAATGATCATACTTTTTAATTCCCTCTTCGTAGGAAGCGTCAGTATATGTATTTTCAGCAAGCTCTATTAAATCGTCGCGGAGCGAATGTCCCACAGCGTCAGAAAAAGCTGCTTTCTCACGCATCAAAATGCTTTCCGGAATAAACTCATCTTTTTCAAATGCATGTCTTAAAAGAT
>JAFPRD010000068.1:0-6837 GCA_017401005.1 Lachnospiraceae bacterium | reverse complement strand
CACGTTGTCAAAGGGGAGGTCGTCTCCAAGCAGCATTCCATACTCGTCGTATCTGCCGGAAAGTCCGCAGCTGCAAAAGAACTTATCGTTCTTAGTCTTCAGGCTGTTTAAGGCCTTACACTTAGGGCAGGCAACAAGCTCAAACTCCAGTCCCTCCGCAAGTCTTTTCCCCTTGTAGGCGATATGTCTGTCCTTATTCCACTCGTAGGCATCCTCGAAAAGGTCACGGTTTATGGCGTCATTGAATTCATCAACGCTCATCTTCTTTAGATCTTCGGGTTTGTAGATATTTACTATCTCGCCCTCCATATATCCTTTTCGCATGGTATAGCCCCAGCGGGGGTGGGAAAAGTATCCTCCGTGGAGTCTGTATGTAATTACGGGTACATTGAATATTTTGAAAACCTTTGCCGTCGCCGGCTTAATAGAATCCGTAAGACCGTTTCCGCATCTTAACCCTTCAGCAAAGATACCGATGCTGTGCCCCGCCTTAAGACGGCGCCCCATCTCCATAACGGTACTTGCCGCAACTGATGCTTTTGTTCTTCCGATAGGATCGAAAACGGCCCGAAGGAGCCATGAAGAAAAGCCGGCTCTAAAGGTATGTTCACTCGCAACGTAGTAAATATACTCTTTAAAGCTGCAGCTTAAAAACAGAAAATCAAGATTTGTTACATGATTGCACACAATTATAAAGGGGCCCTTTATGTCGTGCATTTTGCCCCTTTTATAGTTAAACTTTAGCTTGATAAATAAATGTGCTAACGGCTTAATGATCTCGTATAAAAATTTATGTCTTCTGTATCCCGGATTCATGCTGTCCCCAAGCCCTTTAAACTTCACTTACGCCGCTGCATTTTTCGATCACATCTATGGAACCGTCCGCGTTGTAATCAAACTCCGCTACGCAGACGCTTCTGTGGAAAAGGCTTCCTCCGGGAAGCTCTCCGGTATGGTAGAAAAGGTAGTTATGTCCCTTAAATTCGCAGATACCGGGATGGTTTGTAAAGATATCTCCCTCTTTTGTCGCCATAAGTACTCCGCCGTACTTCCAGGGACCTGTAGGTCCTTCCGAGGTAGAGTAAGCAAGATGCTCATTTTGCTCCCCTACGGCAAAAGCGGCATATACCATATAGTAAAGGTCTCCCCTTTTGTAAAACCAGGGGCCTTCTCCATAGGATGTACCGGTATCATGGCTTCCCTTGCTAAAGGCTTCCTCAGTCATAGGTACCTTACAGATTCCTACTTTTTCATCGTATGAGATCATATCTTCATTAAGGAGTACATATCTAAGCTCCGGATTTCCGAAGTAAAGATAAGCCTGTCCGTCATCGTCGATAAATACGGTAGGATCGATATCGTTCCAGTCCGGTTCATCTACAAGCGGGTGACCCAAATCCTTAAAAGGACCTGTGGGGCTGTCAGATATACCTACTGCAATAGACATTCCTCCGTCCTTTTTATGTACCGGACAGTATAAATAGAACTTTCCGTTTCTTTCAATGCACTGGGGCGCCCAGGCTCTTGCATCCGCCCACTCGATATCGTCAAGTGAAAAAACTTTGCCGTGATCCGTCCAATTAACCATATCCTTCGTAGAAAAACATCTCCAGTCGTACATGGTATAAAAGTCATTAACAAGCTCATCCTCGTCATGAGTCGTGTAGAGATATAAGGTGTCCCCATATACCATAGGTGCGGGATCCGCGGTGTAGATAGAATCGGTGATCGGATTTTTAGAATACTTCATTTTTAAATTACCCTCTCAAAAAAAAACTATATTTTTAAAAAAAGTTTTTAAAAAACTATTGACTTGGGGGTTACCCCCGGGTTTATAACATTAATTGTAGAGATAAGAACCCTACTACTCTTATTCAATACAGTTCCCAGAAAACTGGTACCCCTATATTTTCTTAAACGCGAAGAAATACTGGTGGTACCTTTTTTCATTGTCATAAAATCTGCTGAGCAGCACCACGGTCGTATCTTTATCGGCGTTCGGATATTTTTCCGCCACTTCTTTTTCGAAATTCTTAAAGGCTGCAGCTCTTACTCTTGTCTTTCCTTGAAGATCGATGATTTCTCCGACCACCTTTGAAGCAGGGAATACAACTCCGCCTTTTAATCCAAGGAAATCAAAATACATCTTTTCCGTAAAAAGCGCCGCTCCCTCCGGAGGTATCTCCGGATTATCCGTAAACATCCAGGCGCTGGTAAAATACTGGGTCATGGTCAGCGATTCTCGAAGAAGTTCGTAGTATTTGCTCTTTCTATCGGTTACAAACGGCACCATTACCGTCTCACCAACGTATGTCTCTGTAATCTCCCCCAGATGCTTCTCGGCATACCTTAAATGTATATACTCCGATCTTGTCATTGCAAGAAGCATCTGATAGGCTTTTATCTTTTGCTCATAATACTCGAGCTGGATCTCCATCCCGTCCACAAGCTGCGGAAAATCCGTATCAAAGATCGCCTTCTTGGAATCTCCAAGGGATAGTCCGAGAGACTTGTACTTTAAGATGTCGATCAGCAGCCCTACATCCCAATATCCGTATTCTCTGTATCCGTTATGGGGATTGATCCTTGGATTTATAAGACCGATATTCTCGTAATGTCTTAAAGTATCCCTTCCGATATTGAACATATCACATATGTCTTTTGTATTGAAATAATCCAAGACTTGTTTCACAAATACCACCCCATCATTTACTTTAAGAATCCGTTAATTATCTGTTCTTCCGCTTCCTCTTCCGTAAGTCCCAACGTCATCAGCTTTATAAGCTGGTCGCCGGCGATCTTTCCGATAGCCGCCTCATGCACAAGAGCGGCATCAACGCTGTTCGCCTCGAGTCCGGGTACCGCAAGTATCGTTCCCTTGTCCATGATGATGGCGTCACACTCGGTGTGTCCGGAGCATTCGGCATTTCCCGTAAGAACAGCATCAAATTTCTGGTAAGAGGTATCTTTTGCAACAGATCTCGATACAACGTCCGCGCTGGATCCATCGCCGTTTAAAGCCACTTTGTATATGCTGACAGCCTTCTGGTCGCCATGAGTCATAAGCCTCTCTCTTACTACAAGGCTTGCCCCTGCAGCGAGCTCAGCTTTTGTAGTACGGGTAGTGTCGTCTACGCCTTTGATCTGGACCATTTCCATCTCCATGGAGCTGTCCTCTTCCATATATACCTCGGTTCCGGGATTAAGGATCCTTTTTCCGGTGCCGTGTCCGGAGCCGTAATGCTTCTCCACATACTTGACCTTTTCCCCTTTTCCGACAAAGAATCTGTGGATTCCGTCATGCTCGGAGTCGTCGGGGCCGCAGTTGTCGATACCGCATCCCGCAACAATAACGACATCGGCTCCCTCGCCGATATGGAAGTCGTTATATACCATCTCCTTTAGACCGCTCTTAGTCATAACAACGGGGATGTGTACACTCTCATTTTTGGTACCGGGCTTAATATTAATATCTATTCCGCTTACATCCGTCTTGGGAACGATCTCGATATTGGCGGTTGAAGCCCTTCCGAGAGCCTCGCCGTTGGAGCGGATATTGTAAGCTCCTTCCGGAACGGAATGAAGATCCGCCACTTCCTTTAAGAGTCTTTTTTGTATCTCGTCAAGCTGCATCATTTTCCCTCACCTCCCGCTTCTATTCCTTTATAACAAGCAGGTATCGCGGAATCCGTACCGCTTAAGGTAGGGATTATCTCATCCTTAGGACCCTGTGCAAAAAGCTCTCCGTTTTTAATAACAATAAGCTCGTCGGCAATGCCTAGTATGCGCTCCTGGTGAGAGATGATGAGGATCGAACTGTCCGCGATATTCTTTCGCATACCCTCAAAAACCTTTATAAGGTTCTGGAAGCTCCAAAGGTCGATTCCCGCTTCAGGCTCATCGAAGATTGAAAGCTTGGAGCCCCTGGCAAGGACTGTGGCTATCTCGATGCGCTTAAGCTCTCCACCGGAGAGGCTCGCATTTACCTCTCTGCCTATATAGTCTTTTGCACAAAGACCGACAGCCGAAAGATACTCGCAGGCATCCGCCATAGAGATTTTCTTTCCGCTGGCAAGTCTGATAAGGTCAAAGACCTGTATTCCTTTAAATCTGACAGGCTGCTGAAAAGCGAAACTGATGCCGCTCTTAGCTCTGTCTGTTATTGACATATCGGTTATGTCCTGTCCGTCAAAAAGTATCTTTCCGGATGTGGGGCGCTCGATTCCTGCGATAAGCTTCGCAAGCGTAGACTTTCCGCCTCCGTTGGGTCCTGTGATGACAACAAGCTTTTTATCGGGGATCACAAGGCTGATATCTTTGATGATATCTTTATCTTTGCTTTGCCCGTCGTCTTTTACTTCAAAAGATATGTTTTTAAGTTCCAGCATATCTGTTAATACCTCTTTCCTACAGGTCCTTTCGATAAGCGTTTTCTCCAAAGGCTGTAAATCCTGCCTTTTCGAAAATATGCCTTGCAACCTCGTTGCCCGGCTCAACATCCTTAAGGATGATCTCGGTAATGCCCTTACTCTCGGCTATCTTAAGGCAATCGTTTAAAAGGTCCTGTCCTATTTTCTGTCCTCTGCTGGGTTTTCTTACAACAAAAACAGCCTCAGCACTCTTTTCGTTGTCTTCGCAGGCCTTAAGTCCGTATAAGCCGTGAATATTCCCACCAAAATCAACAGCAACTCCGCAGTAAGTCTGAGATGTAAAGAATTCGTCACCTGAATTGGCGTTAAAGAGCTCGCGACCATTAAAAACTTCGCCCTCTTCGAGCATTTCGTTCCATGTTTCGATCATAACGGGTATGTCTCTGTTAGCGTTTTTTCTAACTCTCATGTTCCATCACTCCTTATCTTGCGTATTTTAAATTAACTTTAATTATACCAAAACAGGAGCGTTTTTGAAAGTAAGGAAATAAAGTGGCAGGCCTAAAGAAAGCGTACCGCCCGGCGATACGCTTTTAAACTTATGTTTAGAGGTCTGCCTTTTTTGTTTTTATGAATAACCCAGTTCTTTATGGGCTCTCTCTTTTTCTTCGTACATTGACTCGTCTGCCTGCCTGATAAAGTCCTCGATCGTTCCCACTTTATCCGGATCAATAAGGCAGGACCCGACGCTGACGGACAGTTTAAAGGACACTTTAAGTCCGTCCATTATCTTTTTAAGGGCATTAGCAAAACCTTTCCTGTAGGCTTCATCGTTGTTCTTGCCGTCCCAGCAGCCCACAGCGATAAATTCATCTCCGCCGTATCTTCCAAGGAGGAAGTCGGAAGGAAGGGAATTTCTCATCGCATTGGCGGTAGCTTTTATCGCAAGATCTCCGTTTAAATGTCCGTATTTGTCATTAATCACTTTCATACAGTTGATATCGTAGAAAAGAAGCACAGTCTGTTCTCCCGCCGCTTTCTTTTCTTCGATAAACTTATACAGAACATTCTCGCAACCTGTGCGGTTGTACATATCCGTAAGGAAATCCGTCATATATATCTGGCGCAGTTTTTCATTGATCCTCTTTAAAAAGATGTTATGCCTTATGTTAAGAAACAGTGTGTCCAGATTGTTGATACATCTCTTAAAATGCAGAGTATAAAGTATCCTTGGATAGTTTTTGATGGCCACATATCCGATAAGGTGCTTCATATTGGCAAGGGTCGAAAATATGAAAATATTGGATTTATCCGGTTCTTCTACGTATCCGGGATAGACTCCGTTTGTTTCACACTGTCTTAGTCCGAGGCTCTTGCCTTCTCTTCTTTCGTAGAGTATATCCATACGATCGCTGAATCTCGTAACTTTCTCAAAGTACTCTTCATCCCCCAGTTCAAAGAAGTCCGGTTCAGTGATAATGCAGTAATCCCTGCCGAAGAATTCTTCATTTCCGAGCTGCCACTTGGCTTTCTCGGGGAAGTCTTCTTTTTTCTCTATAGTAGACATTTCGATATGAACCCGCTGAAAGAAGAAATCGGTCATATCGGTTTCCGTAGACTCGGCATATATATTACGAACCTTCTCGAGTCTCGTATTGTAAGCTTCCTCATCAGGCTTGCATCCACAGCTCTCAGAGGGCACAAACTTCGAAGGGTAGATGATTTCTCTCGAAGGATCCGGATTTTCTATCTGGTTTGTAAGTTCTTCATAAAGGAACTTGCCCATATTGTCCCACTGCCTTGATACGGTAGCAACAAGGGGATAGGACGTCCGGCTGTCTCGTATATGGTCAAATCCGGTAACAATGACATCCTCCGGCACACTCTTTCCAAACCTGTGAAGTACGCTGATGGCGCCTAATGCCATAAGGTCATTGGCACATACAAAAGCATCGGGAATAGGCTTGTTTTGCTTGATATACTCGCTGAGATTGTAGGCAGCCATATAGAAGCCGAAATCTCCTCTTATGGAATCCATAAGAGTAAGACCATGCTCCTCAAGCGCGTCTTCAAGAGCGCGCTGCCTTTCGGCGCACTCCTTGTTTCCTTCGTTTCCCTTTATGTAGACAACCTTACGTACACCATGCTCTTCAATCAGATGATTTGCAAGGTCGTAAACTCCGCGGTAATTGTCTGTTCCGACCATAGGAAGCCCGGGAATCTTTATCTCGGTTGTAACCGTTGGTATCTTGAAATTCTTAACCAGAGAGCAGACTTTATCAAGCTCCGTTGATGTGTTGAAAGTATGAGCTAAGATAATAGCTCCGTCGAAATCATTGGGATTGGGAAGATCATAGATCTTAAGCTGATTCTCGCGCATCTCTTCCGCTTCATTTGGAAGCACAAAAGTGGTATACACAAAAATATCGGCACAGTCTTTTTCCGCCTCTGCCCGAAGCCCTTCAAT
>JAFPRD010000067.1:0-5214 GCA_017401005.1 Lachnospiraceae bacterium | reverse complement strand
ATATCATTCAAAACACGAAAAATTATACAATAGTGGGCCTTAATTTGCAATCAAAAGGCAGGTGCATTATTGAGAAAAATAAGCAAAACACCGCTTTTAACCGAAATACAGGACTCTTTTCCAATTAATTCATTTGAAACTCCGATAGGAAAATCGTTTGTAATCTCTCCGTCCGAGACTTCATACTTAAGTCCTTTTATATCTACGCCGCGGGCCACATCTCCGATACAAAAAACCGAGATCAGCCCTTTATACGAATCGTCAAAACAAACCGCCTCGTTTTTAATGACAAAAGCCTTAGTCGTCTTTCCTTCAAAACTGTCATAAAGATAAGCATTCATCCCGAGATTTTTGGCAAATAAAAGAGTCTGGATATTTGCTATATAATGGTCCATCCTACCGCCGCCGCAGCCGTACATAAATACTTCTTTTATCCCTTTTGAAGCGGCGATTCTTAAAGCGTAGACCGTATCCGTATCATCCTTTTCCTTCGGAAGGCGGATTATCTCAATTCCCGGATAGGTTTCGGCCGGAAAGTAGTCAAGACAATTTCCCTCCAAAGAATCAAAATCCCCTACTATTAAATCAGGTACAAGCCCCGCCTCTTTTGCGCTCTTTACTCCCCCGTCCGCGGCAATAATATATATGCTCTTATCTTTATTTTTTTCTTTGTAAAATGCAAGGGAGCCCGGATCGGACTCCCCCGCACATATAAGTAAACACTGTTTCATTAGTTGTTCTCGTTGATGTAGATCTGTGCTCTGCTCTGGATTATTCCCGCAACATCCTTGGCGGTCTTCTGTCCTGCAAAGAATGCTGAAGCCTCTTCCTCAACAATGGCATTGATATTTTCATTGTTGTAGTTTGTCTTATGGGTGCTCTTAATGATGTTCTTAACCTGTTCAACCTCTTCTGAAGTCATAACGGGTATTTCATGCTCTACACCGTCTACAATATATGTATTTGTGTAATACTGCTTAACGTGGTTTTCGTCTTCCCAATAAGGCTTTTCCATTCCCTTTGCAGCCCATGCGTTAAATGCGCTCTCGAGAACAGGAATACCGCTGTTTACCTTGTTCTGTTGCTCGGGAGTAAGGCAATACTTTGCGAAATCCCATGCAGCCTGAACATTCTTTCCGTTTATGATCTCGAAAGGAGTTGCGCTTGTATTGATGACACAACCCTGTCCTGTGGTTGAAGGGAATCCTACGATTGTACCCTTGTCACCGTAAGCGCTGTACTGCTGATAACGATATGAAGGAAGATCGTAGATGTTGGTCTGTAAAAAGATCACCTTGCCATTTCTGTACTGGTCGTAGTAATCGGCATAAATTTCCATATCGTCATAGTTTTGCTCTTCGGGAAGCGTTCCCGCATACTCAAGGAGTTTAACGAATTCATCGGAGTCAAATGCACACTTTCCTGTTGCGGGATCGATAAACTCTGTTCCGTTATAGCTCATTATATTGTAGATAAAGTTGGACCTTGTAGCGTAATCGCTATACTTTGCATCGGGACGCGACTTCATAATATCCAAAAACTCATCTACGGTAAGATTTGAGCGGTCTCCGACAAAATCCGTACTTGAGATAAATGTTCCGACGCTGAATGCGGGTACACAAACATAATGCTTTCCGTTTACTGCAAAAGCGTCAAATACATTATCAAGGTAATTGTACTGACCAAGCTCAGGGTCGTTCTTAAGGAGCTCTGAAATATCTACAAGAAGATTCTTCTTTGCAAGGCTGAGCATATCAAGGCTGGAAATACCGGGGTTGATATACATAATATCGGGAAGGTTTCCACTAAGGAGGTCGTTGTTAAGTCTTGTATATCCTGCCTGCCAGTCTTCCTGTGTTGAGTACTCGGAATAATCTCTGATAACAATTCTGTACTCTGAGCTGTTCTTGTTGTACTCGATTACCCTGTTTCTAACGTCATAGTCAAGGTAATAGGTAGCTAAGGTAAGGATAGTCTTATCGGGAATTGTGGAAGGATCTACGTATGTGAATATTCCCACAACAGTGGTCTCAAGCTCTGAGTCATAGTATGTACCGATAAAGTGATCCTTGTCAAAGAAAGCGAAGTTATCAACACCATAGCTGCTAAGGTCGGAATTAATGCTGTTCATAACGGTGGCAACAGTCTCATCACCGATATTGAACTTTCCGATACCGGAATTGGTACGGCAAATAAAGTCGGTATCGGTTCCGATCTGTGCATTTCCGCCGGATGTAATAAATGTCTGAGGACAAGGGATTACATCACCGGGCTGCATTGAGTTTGTATCAAATCTTTTAATTACGGTATTGTAGTTTTCGTCATTTGTAAAAACAGCAAATCCACCGTCCTTTAAGGCAATAAGTCTGTAGAAAGGAGCATTGGTTCCAAGATCGGCTTCTTTGGTAAAGTTTCCGTCCTTGTCGAGAGTAAGGAACATATTGTGGTCTGCATCTTTGTAGAAATAAGCAAGGAAACAAACACCGCCGGGATAAGCACATGAGCTGTTTACATAGAAATAATCAAAATTGTACTTATCACCAAGGTCTATACTCCACAGAAGATTTCCGTTAAGATCCCATCCTGCGAGGTAGTATTTGTTATTGTTAACATACTCACCGTTTTCGTCTGTGTAATTGCTGTATCCGCTGACAAAAGCGTAAATGCGTCCGTCACCGCCGGTTACATAGTCAAGTCCGATGGATGCGTAACCATCCTCAACTCCTTCAGGAATAGAAATACCTAGTTCAGGCATCTGAAGCTCGTTTTTAGAAGAAACAGCTCCGTCCTTTGTAATCTCAGCAACATAGAATCTGCTTATTTCATCTGAATAACTGTAGGTGTAGTAGCAAGCATATCCCTTGTCTTCGTAGGTAAAGACGGTTTGGATTTCGCTGTATCCGTTTTCGCTGGTCTTAAGGCCAAGGTCAACAGTCTTGTAGCTGAAAACTCCCTCTTTTGATATTGAAGAGTCTGCCACTGCGGTGCCGTTTCCCGAACCACCGTTTCCGCTTCCGCCGCCAAAACCGCCGAAGCCTCCGGCACCTCCTCCGTTTCCGCCTTTTCCGCAGGCTGCCAATGATACTGCTAAAGCCGTACCGAGGCAGAGGGCTAAAATCTTTTTAAATACTGTATTTTTCATAAATCTCCTCTCTGATCCTAATCCGGTTTCCGATTAACAATCTACTTTTCTTTCTTCTCAAGCTGTTTCCTGTAGAAATGATCTCTGATCCTTTCAAACAGGGCAACAAAGTTATAAGCAATTACATCTTTATTCTGAATAAGCAGTATAACGCCCAGTATGATAACAAGGGCAGCTGCAATTATTATACCCGAAACAAAAACAAATGAAAATACCGAGATTCTGTCCCCTTTAACACGGGTTTCATTCTCCCACCAGGGGTAAACAAGGGCTTTTGTTCGGATGCCCCTAAGCTTCATTCCCTTAAGATTCTTTACTGCATTGATAACACCGAATCTCTTTGTATTTTCTACATATTCCACCTTGCTTTCATCAAGAGCTAAGGCTTCGGAAAGCTTAGTCATACCGTAATCCGGTACAGGATTTGGAAGTACAATATCAAATGCGGAGATGTTATTTACCGTTCCGTTATTTTTAAGGAAATCGTATGATACGTAGCAGCTTACGGTAACCGCTCCGCAGGCCTTTGCGAGCTTATCCTGAGGTTCGCGGAATACGCCCTTTACAATAAGAGGTCTGTTACCTACGTATATCGTCATCCCAACAATATCATTCGATCCGAAAAGGGCCCATGCCGCCTCTTCATCAAGGATGCAGTAATCATTGTTTAAAGAGTCATCGCTGAAATAACCGCCGGTTAGCATATCGAGCTTGTGGATAAGGAAAAAATCTCCCCATACTCCGACGGCATTAAGACTTGCCTTTCCGACCTCGCTTTCTGCGGAAAGTTTTCCGTCCGCAAAAAAGCAGTTTGCTATAAGTCTTGCGTTTTCATTTTCAGGGTCGGGTTCTATGGATTCCGACTTAAGCTTTTGCTCAATCTGGTAGTGAAGGTATTTAAGCGTATCCGCTTCTACGGCCGCATCAGGGGTAAAGTACGCCGAGATATGGGCGTATCCTCCATCCGGGGACCAGATCTTCGCCACGTTTTCACCCGGAAGCTTTGAAATCTCCCTTGCAGTTATAAGCTTAAAAATACCGCCTACGATCAAAAAGAAACCGGCTACGCAAAGCACTATTAACTTTTTCTTATTAAAGCCTACTGGTTTCATTTATCAGTTCTCCGAAAGTCTAACCTCTGCTCCGGGCTCTATTGACTTGCTTGCGGTTGTGACAACGTACTCACCCCAATCGGCGAAAGCACCCTGAATAGCGGTCTTTGTATCATCCTCGGCAAGTACTTCAACATCCCTTCTTACAGCATAATATCTGTTTCCGAGAGGGCTGGGCTTTGACTCTACAACAAGTACAAATTTGCCCTTTGTATCTCCTCTAACTGCGCTTGAAGGAACGATTGAATCGTAGTTTGCAGTCTTCGAAGCAACGGTCATGGTAATAGTCTGGCCCGCTGTAAGAGATCCTGTAAGGGAAAGAGTTACTTCTTTCTTTCTGTTGGGGTCTGAGGGGTCAGGTCTGATAGCAGAAACAGCACCTGTTACATCGTCGTACCACCAGGAGTTTGTTACCTCGGCTGTATCACCGACGGATATTGTCTTTGCCTTGTCATTTTCAAGGCTAAACTTCATAATAAATCCCTGTCCTTCGGGCTGGATGACCATAACGGGATCATCGGTGGAAGTCTTCTTTCCGGACTGAACGTTTACGGAAAGGATTGTTCCGTTTATAGGCGCAAGAATCTGGGCCGCACCGCTAACTTCGTTAAACTTATCTACTTCCTTTTGTGCATCGGCGATAGCCTGCGCAGCTTCGTTAAGTTTTCTGGTAGATCCGATACTTGCTACAAGATCGTTAAGTTCATCCTGCTTGGCCTTAAGAGCATTCTCGGCATCCGTAAGAGCGATCTTTGCCTGGTTAAGCTGGTTGTTTAAATTTGTGCCTGTATCGGTAGTACTATTCTCCTTCGCGATAAGGGCATCATTTGCATTTTTCCACTTTGTATACGCGTCATTATACGCAGCCTGTGCGTTATTCTTTGCGGTCTGTGCAGATGAAAGAGCGCTTGTAGCAAGGGCAACGTCTGCCTGCGCAGAAGCGATGTTGGAGGCTTCGTT
>JAFPRD010000066.1:0-2231 GCA_017401005.1 Lachnospiraceae bacterium | reverse complement strand
GCAGTATATAAAAAGAGTTCCTCGAGTAAACTCGGGAACTCTTTCCATAAACTGCAATTCGCAGTAATCCTT
Organism: Lachnospiraceae bacterium; assembly: GCA_017401005.1. Classification (GTDB taxonomy): domain Bacteria; phylum Bacillota; class Clostridia; order Lachnospirales; family Lachnospiraceae; genus AC2028. The sequence continues at coordinate 2,159 of JAFPRD010000066.1, read as the reverse complement.
ATCTTTTCGAAAACTGAGGAGCACGTCTCGCTGCCTTGAGGCCGTACTTCTTTCTTTCCTTCATACGAGGGTCTCTTGTAAGGAAACCTTCCTTCTTGAGAACAGGTCTGAAATCTGCATCAACCTGAAGAAGGGCTCTTGAAAGTCCGTGACGGATAGCTCCGGCCTGACCTGTGGTTCCGCCGCCCTTAACAGTTACGGTTACGTCGAACTTTCCTTCGTTCTCGGTAACGGCGAGGGGCTGACGAACTACCATCTTAAGGGTCTCAAGACCAAAATACTCATCGATGTCTCTCTTGTTGATAGTGATCTTTCCTTTTCCGGGAGTAACGTAAACTCTTGCAACAGAGCTCTTTCTTCTACCGGTTCCATAATATCTTTCTGACTTAGCCATTTTTTAAACCTCCCTTAGAATGTAAGCTCTTCAGGCTTCTGAGCAGCATGAGGATGCTCAGCTCCTGCGTATACGTGAAGCTTTGTGTACATCTGTCTTCCTAAGGGTCCCTTGGGAAGCATACCCTTAACTGCAAGCTCGATTACTTCAGCAGGGCTGTTTGCAAGCTTATCTCTAAGTGACTCTTCCTTCATTCCTCCAACATAGTCAGAGTGATGATAGTAAATCTTCTGGTCAAGCTTCTTACCTGTAACCTTGATCTTCTCAGCGTTTACAACGATAACGAAATCGCCGGTATCAAGGAAAGGAGTGTAAGTAGGCTTGTTCTTACCTCTTAAAACTTTTGCGACCTCAGCAGCAAGACGGCCGAGAGTCTTATTAGTAGCGTCAACTACATACCATTTTCTCTCAATGGTAGAAGCGCTAGGCATATAAGTCTTCATCGTGTTTCCTCCAAATTGATTAGCTACATTTAACGGACCGCTCCGCAAATGTATTCGTTCTATAAATTTATTACAGGAAAACCTGTCTCACACCACTTTTACGATAAAAACGGATGTCCGGGCCGTTAATACCATGATGAGAGGCGCTCAGACCATCGGCAGCTCAGGTTGGGAAGCCTTTACAAACCTAAATCGTCGCACATTCACAGATTTTACAATAATGCAAATATGTTGTCAAGCGTTATATCGGAATTTTCTGCATTTACAGCCAAAAATCTTTAGGCATTTACAGCTTAACTCTTCATAAGCAGTTCCTTACAATTCCATATCGTCAAAAAAGCTGCTTTCTTCGCCGGTCTCCCCCTTATACCTTATCAGATACCCCTTCATAGTCGTGTATCTGTCCCCCATACTCTCGATAAGCGAAGCGACGTTTTCCGGGCCTATGCACCCTATGTCAATGAGAAGATCAAAATATTCCTTGTCCTCGCCATGCTCATCCAAAAGAAGCGGCCAGACCACAGTGGTCATATTCTCCCTCATATAACCTGCGAAAACCTTTTTATTTGCCTCACTAAGCCCCGCATCATGCAAAAGGCGCGTAAACAGTGCCCTTACCTTTTCTTTCTTCTTTATGAGGCAATACGTGTCAAGATTGCTCTCATCCCCCACATAATCCTCTTCACCGCAAAGAAGCATCTTTGAAAATCCTTCGGAGTCGTCCTTACCGAGAAAAAGCGTCAGCGCTCCGTCAAGTCTTTCAAACCATTCCGGTCTTCCGGCCGTGTCATCTTCCAAAAGATACATAGCATCAAGCCTTGTAACGGAAAGAGCGAGCAAATAGGAAAGATCGTCCGTATCCGGTCCGTTTTTCCTTACAATCCTTTCAAGCTTACCACAGTCTTTAAAAACTCCGATACCGTATTCGATCCTTCCGCAGGGGATCTCAAGCTCCTTAAGCGAGCTGCAGGATGCAAAGGCGTAATCTCCGATAGAAATTACCGCCTTCGGAAGGCTTATCTTGGTAAGCGTTTTAGCCCCTAAAAAGGCTTTTTTGCCTATAGCCGTAACGGGAGCCTTCTCAAAAGATTCGGGAATAGAAACCGAAACATCTTTTCCTCTGTAGTATTCAATTTTGGCGTAAATATTTCCCGTCTCGCCCGGAAACGTACCGACACCAAGGCCGCCGTTTCCAAGATCAATTTCCCTGACCATCTTTCCTTAACCCTTAACTACAGATCGAGCTTTTCAATCTCCTTCAAAATCTCCGTGTTTTTCTCCGTCATCAGCATCTCGGAGCTGTATTTATTGTACTCCTTGCT
>JAFPRD010000065.1:0-2759 GCA_017401005.1 Lachnospiraceae bacterium | reverse complement strand
GGTTGCAGTCTTAACTGCAGTGCACACGCCACGCTTCTGGGGGGAAGCAGCGTCAACAGCCTTCTTGTGAAGAGAGTTAAAGCTCTTCTGAAGAGCAGGTGCGGTTGACTTCTTAACTGAGGTCTGACGTCCCTTTCTTACTAACTGGTTAAATGTTGGCATTTCATTTACCTTTCCTTTCTCTAGATTTACGCACAATAAAACAAGACACTTACGCGCATACTCGAATATTATAGATGCTCGCAAATGCCTTGTCAACAACTTTTCCTGACAATTAATTAAATTTTTAGTAGAACACGTGATGTCCGATCACGAGTCCGTCACGGCCGTCGTTACGCCTGAAGTGCGTCATGTCTCCGACGTTTGAAACTCCGTCAAGCGCTTCCTGTGCCGCATCGATACAGCTTTGCTTGATGCGTCCCGATTCGTATACCGCGTTTACCTTTCCGTTAAGAGCGGGTGTAAACTGTCCGGATGCGTAGATTACACCGTGTATGGTACTGGGATAAGCGCCGCTTCGTACGCGGTTCATAACTACCGCACCGACCGCAACCTGTCCCTCGTAGGGCTCGCCGCCCGCCTCACACTGAATAAGGGCTGCCAAAAGAAGCTTAGTATCGGCATCAGTTGTGTACTCTCCGTAGTTTACATGTCTCTTTGCTTCAAGCTCCGCAAGCTCACGGGCTTTGATCTCCTCGTTGGTCTCTCCGGCGTCTATCTGGAAGGTGATATCCACATAGCAGGACTTGACGAATCCGTCGTTTCCCTCGTAGTCAACATTTATCCACTCGCCGTCAGTATCTCCGACAACCTCGTAGATCTCTCCCTTAGGAGCAAGGCAGATGACATTCGCCTCATCGTCCATTGCATCGCGGATCCTTACGGTATCGGCATTAACCGTGGCGTAGGTGATTCCCACGCTGTGAGCCAGATTGGCGGCATCCTCTCCGAAGAGAAGATAATCGTTGTTGCACCATCCCACAACATTTCCGGACTGAACCTTTGTCCAGCCTTCTACCTGCTCGACGATATGTCCGCCGCAGTCCTTGTACATAAGTCCGAGTCTTTCCGCATTAACATCGGGAGCCTCGCGCACATTCATAAACTGATGTACATTCGCCATAACAAGGTCGCTGAAGATAGCTTCTTCCTCGTCTTCCTTGCCGAGCTCTATATTAAGTTCCTTTGCGGTGGCATTGATCACATCCACCGCACTTCCGCCTACAGGATCAAGTACAAGAGCAACTCCGCCCGATATATTGTCGATAGTTCCTCTGTTTCCTGCAAAAGCGGTCGAATCGGCTTTGTCAAAATAAAGCACACCCAGCACAAGTCCGAGGACAGCGGGGATCAGCAGTTTTGACAAAACCGACCTGATCGATTCTTTCATAAATAATACCTTAACAAAAAATTACATTGTTACAAATTTGTTACGGATTATATTACAATTTATTAACTGATTTGTCAAATCAGTTGTTTTTTGTGGGTTTGCTTCCAAGGGTAAGATCAACGGTATGCTCCACATATTCGCCATTTTCCTGGCGCGCGTAGGTGATCTTTACGGTAGTTCCGGCTTTATAGTACTTAAGGATATTCTGAAGATCGTCGTAAGAGCTGATCTTTTCTCCGTCAAACTTTGTGATAACATCTCCGGTAAGAAGACCTGCTGCCTTTGCGCCGCCGTCCTCGGAAACCTCAACAACATAGATTCCTACGGGAATTCCGAAACGCTGTGAAAGGGTGTCTGTAATCTCCTGAAGGCTGATTCCGATGTAACCCATCTCGCTTTCGTCAATAGGAATACGGGTCTGCTGAACCATCATATCTGAGATAATGTCGGTTACAGAGCTGATAGGGATGGCGTATCCCATGCCTTCTATAGCGGTACCGCCGATCTTACTTGAGTTGATACCGATAACCTCTCCGGACATATTGATAAGGGCTCCGCCCGAGTTTCCGGGGTTGATTGCCGCATCGGTCTGGATGTAGGTTCCTGTACTTCCGTCGTCCATTGTAAGCTCTCTGTTAACGGCGCTGACAATACCGGTGGTTACTGACTGTCCGTATCCCAATGCATTACCGATGGCTACTACCTGCTCTCCGAGCTTAACATCTTCACTGTCACCGATGGCTACTATTCTGATGGCATCTTTTGTGGAATCCTCAAGATCTGTCTTTTGAACCGCGATAACGGCTACATCCATCGATGCGTCGCGGCCCTTGATATAAGCTGACGCCGTACTTCCGTCCACAAAAGTAACCTCAAGTGAAAGAGGATCTTCAACTACATGGTTGTTGGAAACGATAAGGTACTCTGTATCTGTCTGAGCAATGATAAATCCGGATCCGCTGGCCTCCGCTACGCTTGATGACTGGGCTCCGCCTCCGAAGTAATAGCTGTAAATATCATTTCCGTAGGTGTAGGTATATTCCTTTTTGATTGAAACCATTGCGGGCATTAAAGCTTCCGCAACTTCGGATACATCGCCGCTTCCCGTAAGTCCCGCGCTGTTTGTTATGGTATTTAAAACCGCGCTCTGGCCCCCGGTTCCATTCTCGGATGATCCGGTGCTTTCAGAACCCGCCGCGCTTTCCTCAATCACAGCCTGTGCCACATCTGTCGAAGCGCTGCCGGAAGTAACCATCCCCGTCGTCTTTTGTACCGCGAAAAATCCAAGCCCGCCGAATACTCCGAAGGCAAGTCCCATAGCACCTGCGGCGGCCACCTTTCCTAAAGTATTCTTTCCTTTTTTCTTTTC
>JAFPRD010000064.1:0-4824 GCA_017401005.1 Lachnospiraceae bacterium | reverse complement strand
TTCCAGGACTTCGGATCAAGGCTTTATTTTATCGAGAAAAAATAGGACAGAACGTTTACTGATACAATGATCAAATAAAGCGGCGGGTGATGGAATATCCATCATCCGCCGAGTGTTATTTTTAATAAAGACTTGTGATGTTCTTTTGATACTTTTAATTTCCGGAAGTCTGCTCGGAGGTTGATTCTTCGGAGCCGGTTTCTGCGCTTTCTTCGGAAGCTGCTTCTGACTCTGCCTGAGCCTCCGCGTCTCTTGCGGCGTCATATCCTGCAAGCATTGAATCGTAGGAGCTTATAAGTTCTTCGCGCTTTGCGTCGTCAAACTGGGAGAAGATCTGCTCTCTTGTAAGGATCTTGTCGCCGAAGATGGTATTTGCTCTTTCCTGAAGCTTGTCATAGCTTAGGTAGAAGCCGCCGTGGCCGTACACGCCGTGTTTTCCGGCAAGGTCTGCGGAGTAATCTTCAAGGAGATATGTTCTTTCATATCTCAAAGGATTCCAGCTGTAGTGGTTTACAAGAGGAACGATTCCGCACTGATCCTTGGTAATTGAGATTCCCTCTTCGGTAACATGGAAGGAAACCCAGGCAAGTCCCTCTAAGAGGACATCCGTTGACTGGTTCTGAGTTGAAACGTAGTTTCCTAAAGAGTAGTAGCAAAGACTCTCGTTTCCGTTGTCTGAGGAAACCCATTCAACGGGTTCGGGGACATGGGGGTGCGCTCCGATGATAACATCGGCTCCGGCCTCAGTCATCTGCTTTGCCCAGCTGACCTGATAATCGGTAGGTGTGGTTGTGTACTCGACTCCCCAGTGAGGGCAGACGATAACGACATCTGCTACGGTCTTTGCAAGCTTAATATCCTCGAGTACCTGAGGGTTAAGCTCGGTAAAGTTGATATATCTGGTATCGGGGTTCCAGGTTGTAAGGAAATCCAGATGTCCTTCCGATGAGGTAGGATAAATCTCGGTATTGTTTCCGTATGTGTAGTTAAGGATTGCAAAGGTATAATCCTTGATCTTTAAAAGTCCGATCCTTGAATAGTCGTACTTGTCGTTGCAAACCGCTGAAACGGCAGCCTCTTCGGGAGTGATGTCTGAGGCGGTACCGTCGGTCTCAAGGACGATATTTACGCCCTGCTCCCCGGTAACTGTGTGAGGAATCTTGGAGGTAATGTTCTCTCCGTGGATACCTGCGATAAGTACCTGAGGGTAGTTGTTATGCATATAATCATAGAAATTATAGAGGCCGCTGATTCCCATATCTGTGGCATGATTCGTGGCACCAAGCATAACATTGAATCCGAATTTTGCTATAGAATCTCCGACTTCGGTAGGGGTGTTGAAAACAGGATAGCTCTGGAAGCCTCTGTCATTTCCGCCGAAAGGAGTTTCCTGGTTGATCATCCTAATATCCGAAAGAGAAAGGAGATCTTGGATTCCAAGGAACTCGTGGTCATAGTTTCTCGTTCCGTCAGCCTGCTCTCCGGATCTGATAACGCCTGTGTGGTACAGATTGTCGCCTACCATTAAAAGGTGGATATCGTACTCCTCAAAAGGCGGTTCCGGTTCGGGTTCAGGTTCGGGCTCGGGTTCGGGCTCGGCGATTTCTTCGGGGTTTATTTCTGTTTCTTCCGCGACAGTCTCCTCGTTGCTGCCGGAACGGTTTAGTTTAAGCTTTCCGGAAGAGATCAGATAAGCACCCACGGCTATTAAAATCAATAAAATGGGTAAAATAATTAATAAAGACTTGAATTTTTTCATGTAGGTATTGTATCATAGGATTGTTACAAATTGTTTAACAATAACACTTAAAATATTAAAAAAATGTTACAAACGATAAAGAGAAAATTTTATAGAGGGTTAGCAATCGGAACTGTAGCGGCACTTATGGGTACAGTGCCTGCCATCAACACCTTTGCTACCGAGAAACAGGTTGCCGGAGACGGCGGTGCATCAGCTGTATTATCCGTCCTTGGTAATTCATACGATAAAAAGACTGTAGAGTCCGATATGATGGGGGTTGTCACATCCAGCGCGGCCGAGCTTGACATTGATTTCGATATGTCAATCTACGAAGAGGAGTATGCAAACTTCGCCATCGCAAACGTCAGTGATTTTATCAATGTAAGGTCACAGGCTACTACAGAGTCGGAGATTGTCGGACATATGTACAACGGTTCTGTTTGTGAGATCTTGGACAGAGTAGAGGCTTCCGACGGAATCTGGTTTAACGTAATATCCGGAAATGTAGAAGGATTTGTAAGGTCTGACTTCTTTATATACGGAGATGAGGCCCTTGAGGTTATTGAGGACTACGTCAAAAAGGTTGCAGTTGTTCAGTGTAATCTTTTAAACGTAAGAGCTGAGGCAAATACCGATGCTACTGTTATCGGTTCGGTAAGATCAGGCGACAAGCTTGATGTTTCAGAGGATGAAGATATCCGCGCCGAAAGATTAAGCAGAGCTAAAAAAGCTGACGATACTGAGGGTGAGGAAGCTGAAAATATCGAAGAGACCGAAACTCCCGCCACCGAATCCGTTACGTCAAGTAGCGCAGCGGGGAACAGTGCTGAAGAAACAGCCGGCGCGAATGATTCGGAAGGCTCAAATACCGAAACCGAAGAGGAAAAGCCTCTTGAGTGGGTTAAGGTTAATTATACAAGAGATAAAGAAGGCTATGTATGCCTCGATTATGTAACAATCCAGGAAAGCTACGTTACCGCCAAGACCATCGAGGAAGAGCGGGCGGAAGCAGAGGCCAAGAGAAAGGCCGAAGCAGACAGACGCGCAGCGGCAGCGGCAGCTGCAGCAGCTGCGGCGGCAGCACAGGCGATCGCCGAAGATACTACAATGTCATCCGGGGTATCATCCGGATCAAGCAGTGACATCAGAAGCAGTATCATTGAGTACGCCAAATCCTTTGTCGGAACAAGATACGTGATGGGCGGCCAGAGCCTCTCGGGAGGTACGGACTGCAGCGGATTTACTTCTTACGTACTTGCAAACTTTGGTTACAGCGTTGGAAGAACACCTTCCAGCCAGTACAACAACGCCGGAAGAAGCATCTCGCTTTCCGAGGCTCAGCCCGGAGATATTATCTGCTACGGTAGCGGCGGATGCTCACACGTAGCGCTCTATATCGGCGACAACCAGATCGTTCATGAAGCAAACTCAAGACTCGGATGCTGCATCAGCGGTATCAACTTTATGAACATCGTAGGAGTAAAGAACGTCATCGACTGATAAAGAGTATAGAGCAGTCAATCTAATAACAAACCCAAGGCGGAATCCAAGCGATTCCGCCTTTTGTGCATTTATAACAAAAATAAGCCTGAAACTTCTCATTTCAAACCGGTTTCCCTAAAACCGCTATTTTTAACAATATTTCATAAAGAACCCCAAAATAGTTTCTGAATTCACCGCAGTATGCATAAAAACTTAATGCGAAAATCCGGTTTCCGTAGTAAAATATAACTATAAATTGATAGAAATGCGGGGTAAATATATGCAAGATATCATAATAATCGGGGCGGGAGTCACGGGATGTGCAATTGCAAGAGAGCTTTCGAGGTACGATCTTGATGTTTGCGTAATAGAGAAAAGCAGTGATGTCTGTGAGGGGACCTCGAAGGCAAACAGCGGAATTGTGCATGCAGGATACGACGCAAAGCCCGGATCCCTTAAGGCTAAGCTAAATGTTCGGGGAAATGAGATGATGGAGCAGCTCTCAAAGGAACTTGATTTTCCTTTTAAGAGAAATGGTTCCATGGTTCTTTGCTTTGATGAAAAAGACAAAGGACAGCTCGAACGCCTTTTAGAGCAGGGACGTCAAAATGGTGTAAAGGACCTGCGGATAATTAACGGGGATGAGGCAAGGAAAATCGAACCCGAGCTTTCGGATGAGGTATGCTTTGCACTGTGCGCTCCGACGGGAGGAATAGTATGTCCTTTTAATCTTACCATTGCTCTTGCTGAAAATGCGGCGGTTAATGGGGTAAAGTTTCATCTTGGTACTAAAGTAACGGACGTCTTAAAAGAAGATGGCGGCTATCTTGTAAAAACATCAAAGGGCGACTTTAAAAGCCGCATCGTAGTTAATGCTTCCGGAGTCTACGCCGCGAAGATCCACAATCTTGTTTCCGATGAAAAAATAAATATTGTGCCGAGAAAGGGTGAGTACTGTCTCTTCGACAAGACGGTAGGCGGCCTTGTTTCTTCTACGATTTTCCAACTTCCCACAAAGTACGGAAAAGGTGTTTTGGTAACTCCTACTGTTCACGGAAATCTTCTCGTGGGGCCTAACGCGGTAGATATTGATGATTTTGAAGGCGTAAACACAACGGCGGAGGGCTTATCCGACATACTAAAGCGCGGCGGCTTAAGCGTAAAACAGCTCCCCACAAGGCAGATCATCACATCCTTTGCGGGACTTCGCGCCCACGAAGACAAAGGGGATTTTGTAATCGGTGAAGCAGGTGACGCACCGGGATTTTTTGATGCGGCGGGAATCGAGTCGCCGGGTCTTTCCTGCGCTCCTGCCATAGGTGAATACTTAGCAGATATGATAGTCGCAAAATATCCCGCAAAAAAGAAAGATAATTTCGTCTCGAAGAGAAAAGGAATTCCTTCTATGGCGCTGGCATCTCCCGAAGAGAAAAAGAAACTGATAGAGGAGAATCCCCTATACGCCAATGTTGTTTGCAGATGCGAGCTTGTAACCGAAGGTGAGATAGTCGATTCAATAAAAAGACCTCTCGGGGCGACGACTCTTGACGGCGTAAAGAGAAGAACCCGCGCGGGAATGGGAAGATGCCAGGCAGGCTTTT
>JAFPRD010000063.1:0-8071 GCA_017401005.1 Lachnospiraceae bacterium | reverse complement strand
ATTGCGGATATCTTTTCTGTTGCCTTCGACGGCAACCCGCTTGTTCCGCCTTTTCTCCGCTATATCGCCAATTCCTCATATATCATCATCCACAATCTTTCTACCCCGCTCTACACTATCTACCTGATGATATTGACCGATACCGATTACTTTCTGCGCGGTTACAGGCGAGCCCTTTTTGTGGCACCTTTTACCATAATAACTGTCCTGACTCTTTTAAATCCTTTAACAAACTGGATATTCTACTTTGACTCGAATTATATGTATACCCGCGGTCCCCTGTTCTTTACTCTTTATATCTCGGCCGCCTTTTACGTTGCTCACATCATCAGACTGACCATAAAATACGGCAGGTCCCTTGGACTAAAAAGCAGCCTCGCTATTTCAAGTCTCATACCTCTTATGCTTATAGCCGTTGTTGTACAGTTCTTCTTCCCGGAATTGCTTGTCGAGATGTTTGCCAACGCAATGTCCCTGCTTCTTTGTTCAACCCTTGTAAGCCGGCCGGAGGACATCTTGGATACCGAGACGGGACTCAGCAATAAAAAGGCCTGCGCCGACGTTTTAAAACGCTGTCTGAAAAACGGAAAGCCATTGGAGCTCATCCTTATCAATATTACCAATTATTCACTTCTCGAAAATATTGTGGGTTATGAGGGAATCGTCAAGATACTTCACACCATTTCCGGGCGTATCCTTTCCGCCAATCATAACAATGATTATTTCTCGGAGTGTTATTATGCCGGTGAAGGAAAGTTCTGTCTTGAGATGGACTACAGGAAATTAGACAAAACCACCTTTATTGCGCACTTTTTAAACAATATGCTGACCGTTCCCCTGGAGTTTAGCGGAATTGAGCTTAACCTTGACGCCATCACATGCGTTGCTAAGCTTCCTGAGGACATTCCGGATGTTGAATCCCTTTTTGCTTTCCAAAATGACCTTGAATCCAGCTACTTTACGGGAGAGGTTGTCTACGCTTCGGAGCTTTATGCCAAGAACCATTACAACCTTATAAGACAGGTTGATGCCATCATAGAAAACGCGATCAATACCAGAGGCTTTGAGGTTTATTATCAGCCCATCTACTCCATCCGTGAAGATAAATTCAATTCAGCCGAGGCTCTTATAAGACTCTACGATGAACATTTCGGCTATATCTCGCCGGAGTTTTTCATCCCTGCCGCGGAAAAAAGCGGAGCCATTCACCGTATCGGAGCTTTTGTACTTGAGGAGGTTTGTTCCTTTATCGCAAGCCCCGAATTTGCCGCCCTCGGCGTTGACTATATCGAAGTCAACCTCTCTGCTGTTCAGTGTATGCGTGGCGACCTTTACAACGAGATAATCGAAACAATGAAAAAATATAATGTCGATCCGTCAAAGATTAATCTCGAAATAACGGAGACCGCTGCCGTAAATTCACAGGATTCATTGCTCGAAAACATGAAATCCCTCGAATCCTACGGTATTTCCTTCTCTCTCGACGATTTCGGAACCGGTTATTCAAATATGGACAGAGTCTCCAGTATGAATTTCAACATAATAAAGCTGGACAAGTCTTTCGTCAATGTCCAGCGTAGTATCAGAAGGGACATCGTCCTCGACAATACAGTCAAGATGATCAAATCCCTCGGTATGAAGATTGTTGTTGAAGGTGTTGAAAGCGCCGAGATCCTCCAAAGATTTGCGGATCTGCGCTGCGATTATATACAGGGATTCTTTTTCTCAAAGCCCCTGCCAAAGGATGAATTTATAACTTATATCAAAAATCACAATCATATCTGTAACCAATAAGCATCAGACCGCAGGCGGGAAGCGTAGGTCCTGCCTTTCTCCTGTCGAGAGATTTCAAAACATCCGGAATATCCTCCGGGTGTTTTTTTCCGCATCCTACATCCATTAAAGTCCCCGCGATTATCCTGACCATATTGTACAAAAATCCGTTTCCCGTAACTCTTATTACAACTTCCCCTTCAGTAAGGATGAAATCCTCTGATTTAGAGGCTTTTTCACAAGGTCCTTCATTTTCACCTGACCTGTCATTTGTTCCGGAAGCGATCACTTCAAGATCATAAATAGTCCTTATCATGCTCTCAGCCTGAGAGCCGGCGGCACAGAAGGCAGAAAAATCATGTTCTCCAAGGAAGGCATCACACGCTTTTTGCATAGCTGTAACGTTAAGACTGTGGTACGTAAAATGCGAATATAGTCTCTTTGTGGGGAGCTGCACCTTGCCCGTTGAAATACGGTATTCGTACGTCTTCCTGCAGCCTAGCTTTCTTGGGTGCCAGTTTTCGTCCACCTCATCGGACTTTAAGACCCTTATGTCTTCCGGAAGCCTTGCATTTATCGCCCCTGCGAATTTCTCCGCGGGGATCTTGCTATCGCAGTCAAACACGGCAACATTGCCCATTGCATGTACGCCGGCATCGGTACGGCTTGCTCCGATGACGTTTATTTCCGCAGAGAGGAGATTCGAGATAGCCTCGTTTAGCTTACCTTCGATCGTTATTTGGTTTTTCTGTATCTGCCATCCGTGGTATGCTGTACCGTCATAGGCTACTTTTAATCTTATACGTCTCATGATAATAATATCGCTACGATTTATGCAAATTGGTTTACATAATATTGAAAATCCATAGTCTTCCGAGGAAGATGCTTACCAAAAGATATACTGCAAGTATTACATAGGCTACAGCATCCCTTTTTTGGTACTTTAAAGGCTTCATTTTGGTCCTTCCGTCCCCACCATGGTAACATCTTGCCTCCATAGCGGTTGCAAGGTCATTTGCGCGTCTGAAGGCGGATATAAAGAGAGGTACCAATATAGGAACCATTGCCTTTACTCTTTTAAAAACATTTCCGCTCTCAAGGTCTGCTCCTCTGGCGAGCTGTGCCTTCATGATCTTGTCCGTCTCCTCAAGAAGGATCGGAATAAATCTGAGGGCGATAGACATCATCATCGCGATTTCGTGTACAGGTACCTTTATAACCTTAAGGAATCTAAGGCCCTTTTCCATTCCGTCTGTTAAGTGGTTCGGCGTTGTCGTAAGGGTCATTATTGATGATCCGATGATAAGAAGGCTGATACGCACAGCAATTGTAATTGCCATGATTATACCCTGTCTTGTTATCGTTATCTTCCAAAACGACAGCACCGCATCTCCCTTGGTCGCAAAAAGGTTTACTAAGGAAGTAAAGACCATCAGGAATATGATTGCTTTCATTCCCCTGACCATAAAAAGGAAGGGCACCTTTGACAAAAATATGACCACGGCAAGAAAAATAATGGCAATAGCATAACCCACCGGGTTTTTAAAACAAAAAAGCGAAATAAAGAAAAGGATCGTTCCGAGGAGCTTTACTCTCGGATCTAATCTGTGTATAACGCTTTCGGTCTGATAATACTGACCTAGTGTGATATCTCGTAACATGTCTTTTAGTATTTCCTAATTATTCTTAAGGCAGGCGGCTATTTCATCGGCCGCTTCCTGTATTGTAGTTACGTCGCATTTTACCGGAAATCCCTGCTCTGAAAGGGCATGCATAATATACGTGACCTGTGGCGCGGATAAGCCGATCTCTTCAAGCTCTTTATAGTGTGAAAAGACTACCTGCGGCGAGTTATCCAGAAAGATGCTTCCATGGTTCATTACAACGATCCTGTCGACATACTCGGCAACATCATCCATAGAATGGGACACAAGGATAATAGTCATCTTTTCCTTTTGCTGAAGTTCTTTAATCATTCCAAGGATTTCGTCCCTTCCCTTGGGATCAAGTCCGGCCGTGGGCTCATCAAGTATAAGGATCTCAGGCTTCATGGCAAGCACACCGGCTATAGCCACTCTGCGCTTTTGCCCTCCGGAAAGGTCGAAGGGGGAAGTAAATATAAGATCCTCAGGGAAGCCTACTTTCCTCAAGGCATCGTAGGCTCTAAGCTCACAGTCCTTCTTATCAAGACCGAGATTTCCGGGGCCGTAGCAGACATCCGCAAAGACGGTCTCGGCAAAAAGCTGATGCTCAGGGTACTGAAATACAAGTCCTACCTTACTGCGCAGCTTCTTTAAGTCGTATCCCTTATCGTAAATGTCTTCACCATTGAAATAAATAGATCCCTCTGTAGCCTTTATAAGTCCGTTCAGGTGCTGCATCAGTGTAGATTTACCGGAGCCGGTATGTCCTATCACGCCGATGAACTGACCGTCGGGGATGCTTAAACTGACATCCTTTAAGCCAACAGTGGGAAGCCCCGAATCCTTGTCATATATATATGAAATGTGATCAACTATCAGTGACATGCTTTTCCTCAATTTCTTTTCAGGGATAAAAGATTCTCTACAAGTTCATCCGTAGTAAGAATTCCATCCGGGAGATTTACGCCTCTTTTTTTAAGTTCATAGGCAAGGAGCGTAACCTGCGGTACATCAAGTCTCAGACTCTTTAAATCGTCAACAAGGGAAAAAATCTGTCTCGGAGTTCCCTGCATAACGACCTTACCCGCATCCATAACAAATACTTTATCCGCGTCTATTACTTCTTCCATATAGTGCGTGATAAGTATTACGGTAACCCCTTCTTTTTTATTGAGCTCGTGTACGGCTTCAAGGACTTCCTTTCTGCCCTTGGGATCAAGCATCGCAGTAGGTTCGTCAAGTATAATGCACTTCGGCTTCATCGCAAGGACGCCCGCTATGGATATGCGTTGTTTCTGACCGCCGGAAAGCCTGTTGGGCGAATTCTTGCGAAATTCATACATTCCTACAGCCTTCAGGCTCTTTTCCACCCTCTCCCAGATTTCCTCTGTGGGTACGCCTATATTCTCCGGCCCAAATCCAACGTCTTCCTCTACCACCTGTCCGATTATCTGGTTGTCCGGGTTTTGGAATACCATTCCGGCATTCTGTCTTATATCCCATATTCTTTCGGATTCGGCTGTATCGATACCGTCAACTATAACGCTGCCTTCTTCGGGGACAAGGATTGCATTAAAATGCTTGGCAAGGGTAGATTTTCCGGACCCGTTATGTCCGAGTATGGCAATAAAATCACCTTTTTCTATGCCAAGATTTACGTGGTCTACCGCGGTAGTTATACCGACTACTTCACCCTCGTCATCCCGCCTTATATATTCAAATACAACGTCTTTAGCTTTAACTATTTCCATCTTAAAACCTGTAAATTACAATTTATCAAAAAATTCCTGCAGCTTAGATACATCCTCAAATATATGTTCCGCTTTGTAAAGATCGTAGCAGATCTCAAGCGCATTGTACGGATCCTCCGGGGATGCGACAATCTCTGCGGTACATACTTCCTTTGTACTGTTATAGTAAAGGATGTGGAATTTGTAGCCATCTTCTAAATCTGTGTAGTAAAATGCATCTGCATCATCGTTAGGCTTATCTACACCCGCGTCTTCTTTGCCGCTCTGTGTTTTCGTATCCTTGTTGCCTTCTTTGGTACTGTCTAAGCTGCTCTCTTCGCTGTTTTCCTTAGAGCTATCCCGGCTTGCATCCTCTGCTTTGCCTTCTTCGGATTTCTCGCTTTGCGCAAGGGCAATCTCCGGATTCTTAACGGCGTAATCCGATAAACTCGTCTGGTTCTTTTGCATTATCCTTGTGAAGACGCCGACAAATATGCACAGCACTCCAATAACAGCAACCATCTGTATTATTTTTTTCCAATCGTATTTATCACCCATAGACTTTAATATACCATTTAAAAGCGCATATTACAATTAAAGAAGAATAAAGTGATAACAGAAACTAACATTATATGCGGAAATAATCCCATTAATGAACCTTATAATAAAGCAAAGAAAAACCGAGTCGGAATCCCGACTCGGCTTAGTAATCTTATGTAGATTATACAAGCTCAAGAACAACCTCAAGAGCACCGTCGCCCTTTCTCTGGCCGATCTTGATGATTCTGGTGTAACCACCATTACGGTTAACATACTTGGGAGCGATCTCATCAAAGAGCTTTGCAACAAGATCAACTTCCTTGGTAGCCTTCTTCTTTCCCTTGTTCTCGGTAGGAACCTCAGTTACAGGGTAAAGAACCTTAAGCATCTGACGTCTAGCGTGAAGTCTTGAAGGCATATCCTTCTTGATTTCCTTCTCTACTTCGTCATAAACAGTAACGGTAACACCGTTCTCGATGCGAACGATCTTGCCATCCTTGTCACGATGTGACTCAGCAAGAACCTTTGAAGGATCGTTCTTGTCAACGATCTGCTTTACGCGCTTTCCGTCCTTGTCCTTACGAGCAACCTTTGCGGTTACCTTTACGGTTTCGAAGTTATCCTTCTCTTTAACTGCAAGAGCGATAAGACCTTCAGCGATCTTTCTAACTTCCTTAGCCTTAGCTTCGGTAGTAACGATCTTTCCGTTGTTAAGAAGTGCGGTTACCTGGTTTCTGAGCAGAGCCTTTCTCTGTGAAGAGGTTCTGCCAAGCTTTCTGTACTTAGCCATTTTAATATCTCCTTTACATGGTACATCCGGCCACGCTCATTGGACTTACTTACCGAATGTTTTTTATGCCATACAGGATTTCGCAAACGGAACACATTGGAATTACCCTTTCGCGAAAACACAAATATGTGCTGCCTTTAATTACTCCTCGGCATTCTTAAGTGAGAGTCCGAGGTCACTGAGCTTCTGAAGGACTTCCTCAAGAGACTTTCTTCCAAGGTTACGAACCTTGATCATCTCATCGGGGGTCTTCTCGCAAAGCTCACGAACAGTATTGATGTTTGCTCTCTTTAAGCAGTTGAAAGAACGAACTGAAAGCTCGAGCTCTTCAATGCTCATTTCAATAACCTTATCTGAGTTGTTCTCAGGAAGTTCCTGCATAAAGGAAGCGTTCTGAGCGCTCTCGGAAAGATTGATGAAGAGGCTTAAGTGCTCTGAAAGCACCTTAGCTGCAAGGCTTACAGCCTCATCGGGAGCAAGTGCCCCATTGGTGTATACATCAATAGTAAGTTTATCAAAATCTGTGCTCTGACCTACACGGGTATTCTCGATTGAAACGTTTACACGCTCAACGGGAGTGTAGATGGAGTCGATTGAGATTACACCGATAGAGGTGTTCTCATTCTTATTCTTGTCGGAGCTTACATAACCTCTTCCGGAGGTAACGGTCATCTCAATGTAGAGCTTTGCATGCTTACCGCAAAGAGTAGCAATAGGCTGCTCGGGATTAAGAATCTCGATCTCGGGATCGTGCTGAATATCAGCAGCGGTTACAACACCCTCACCTTCGTAATCGATAGTGATGGTAACGGGCTCCTGGCTCTCGCTGGTATTTCTGATAGCGATGCTCTTGATGTTCATGATGATTTCAGTAACATCTTCCTTCACATCCGGAATAGTAGAGAACTCATGCTGAACGCCATCAATCTTAACCTGGCTTACAGCAGCTCCGGGAAGTGAAGAGAGCATAATTCTGCGAAGTGAATTACCAAGCGTGATACCATATCCTCTTTCAAGAGGCTTAATGACAAATTTGCCATACTTCTTATCTTCCGAAATCTCCACAATCTCAATATTGGGTCTTTCAAAATCAAACACGCTAATACCCTCCTTTTGGGAACAAATCGTGAACAAGTTGCAATTATTTCATTATTTTGAATACAACTCGACGATAAGCATCTCGTTTACGGGAACATCGATCTGCTCTCTGGTCGGAAGATTCTTTACGGTTCCCTTAAGATCGTCGATGTTTACATCGATCCAATCGGGAGTAAGTCTTCCAGCTGTTACGGAAACGATCTCCTTGTAACGGTTCATGGACTTAGCTTTTTCTTTGATCTCAATAACGTCTCCGGCCTTAACAAGATAAGAAGGAATGTTTACCTGCTTGCCGTTAACAAGAACGTGCTTGTGACCTACAACCTGTCTTGCTTCCTTACGGGTTCTTGCGAATCCCATACGGAATACAACGTTGTCAAGTCTGGACTCAAGAAGGACCATAAGGTTTTCACCGGTCATTCCCTTCATCATATCAGCTCTGTCATAATAGTTACGGAAAGGCTTCTCAAGCACACCGTAGATGAACTTTGCCTTCT
>JAFPRD010000062.1:0-6281 GCA_017401005.1 Lachnospiraceae bacterium | reverse complement strand
CTATAGTACTTAAGGAAATAATAGAAAGGATATCTTTGCGAAAGTCCAGTTCCCCCATAGCGCTAAGGAGCTTTGCGGCAACCTTTTCAAGGTCTTCGTGGCTGTAGAAGGGGCCGTAGAAAATAACAACGTATTCATCACCGCCAATTCTTGACGTAAAGTTTCCGGTTTCGCGCAAAATAAGATCGCTTATTTTAACAAGAAGCTGATCTCCGGCGTTATGGCCGTAGATATCATTGACACGCTTGAAATTGTCAATGTCTATGTACATGGCGTGGATTGTAGTATTGGGATAAAGACCGGAATAAAAATCATAGAGCCCGCGTCTGTTGGCGCGGCCTGTGAGATAATCTATCTGAGACGGATCAAGGTTATAGTCAAACATATATTTCCTCGCAAATTTAATCCGATATTTTGAATATATATACAGTTAAAATTTTATCATATGAGAATAATTATCGCTACATTTTTTTATTCTTTGTCAAATCGCATAAATAAATGGCTCAAATACAGTAAAATTGCTTGTGGAAACGGTTGCGCAAATATGTTATCATTCAGTCGTCACATAACATGGAGGTATAAAATGAAAAAGATAAAAGCAAAAAACTTAATTAAATCTTTTGAAGCAGCAGCTCTTTGCGCAGCCCTTATCTTTTCTGCCACGGGATGCGCCGGAGGAGGAAACGCAGATAAGAATTCCGGCGAAGAAACTCTAAACGGGGAAGTGCAAAGTATAACCATAGGTGATGGTGCGGAGGATGGAGTGTTTATAGCACCACTTCCGGGATTTACGGATGACTTTATCAGAGGGATAGATATCTCCAGTATTCTCTCCGAAGAAAAAAGTGGGGTAAAGTACAAAAACTTTAGGGGAGAAGAGGAAGATCTTTTTAAGCTTCTTGCCGAAAACGGAGTAAATTATATCCGCGTAAGAGTCTGGAACGATCCTTTTGACGAAAACGGAAACGGATACGGCGGAGGAAACAATGATGCCGCTGCCTGCGCCGAAATCGGAAAAAGAGCCGCAGACTGCGGGATGAAGCTTAATGTGGATTTCCATTATTCGGACTTTTGGGCGGACCCTTCCAAGCAGATGGTTCCCAAGGCGTGGAAGAATATGAATACAGAAGAAAAGGCAAAGGCTCTGTATGACTATACCGTAGAAAGTCTTTCGACTATCATAGATGCGGGAGCTGATGTCGGCATGGTCCAGATAGGAAACGAGATCAATAACGGGCTTGCGGGTGAAAAAAGCGAAGAGGCAATAATGACCCTTCTTAAATCCGCTTCGAAGGCCGTAAGAGATATATCCGCGAAGTATGAAAAGGATATAAAGATCGCCATCCATTATACCGAGGTCGACGATTCTATAGGAATTACAAAAAAGGCGCTTAGACTGTCTGAAAACGAAATCGATTACGATATTTTCGGAATCTCATATTATCCTTACTGGCACGGAAGCCTTAAAAATATGAAAAACACAATGAATATTGTTAAGGCTACATACGGAAAAGATGTCTGCGTGCTTGAAACGGCTTTCCCCTATACGGGAGATGACGGTGACGGCTTCGGAAACAGCGTAAGCGCAGGAGATATCAAGGGAGAGTACATCTGCTCGCCACAAAGCCAGGCTAATGCCATTTGGGATATAATGAAATGTATGACCGAGATAGGCGGACTCGGAGTCTTTTACTGGGAGGGAGCCTGGATCCCCGTAGGCAGCGACAAAGCTGCGAATGAAGAAAAGTGGAACGAATACGGAAGCGGATGGGCAAGTAAGTATTCGGTAAATTACGACCCTAATGATGCAGGAAAATACTACGGAGGATGTTCCTGGGACAATCAGGCTTTATTTGATTTTGACGGAAATGTTCTGGACTCTTTAAGCGTCTTTAACCCTAAGTATTTAAAGGACGGAAAAGCGGCAACTCCCGCCATTGAAATGATAAAGGAATGTGAGGTCCTCTCAGTCCAGGGAGAAGAGCTTGATATGCCTTCGGGCGTATACGCTGTATTTAATGACAGGAGCCTTAATAAAGATATAGCCGTTACATGGAATGCGGAGGAGATCGCTAAGATAGATACAAAAGTCGGAGGAGAGTACATCGTATCGGGAGAGACTGAAGAAGGCGGCCCTGTAAGTGCAAATATAAAGATCTCATATGTTAATCTTCTTGAAAATCCAGGGTTTGAAGAGGGGCTGTCCCCCTGGAAAGTACAGACGGATATGGCCGCTGACCCCACGGATGTTCAAACCAAGGCTGCGGATGCGGTAACCGGTGAAAAGGCTTTCCACTGGTGGAGCGGAAGTGAGGATATAGATTTTAGCGTAGAACAGTCCGTAACGGTTTCGGAGGACGGCAATTACAACGCTTTCGCAAGCATCCAGGGCGGAGATGCCGGGGAGCATTATGTAGAAATATACGTAAAGAGAAACGGCGAAGAAGTCTGCTTCTTTGGCGGAGAGTACCTTAAGGGCTGGGTTAACTGGCAAAAACTTACTGCCGAAGATATAGAAGCTGCGGCCGGAGATGAGCTTACCATAGGAATGCGCGTCAGATGCGAAGCCGGTGGCTGGGGAACAATGGATGATTTCTGTCTTTATAAGGATTGACCTTAGTTTCGTTTATGAAGAATAATACAGAAAAAATTTATGTATTATTTTTTGTTAAAATGTGTTATCATTATTAAAAATAAGTGGAAATTTTCCAACAATTTTAATAATAATAGATACGGAGGGTACTGTTCATGACTGATATGGAAATGATTGAGAGCCTTGTAGAAGCTATTCAGAATGACTCCAAAAAGCTCGACGGAATTCAGAAAAGACAAAACATTCTTGCACTTAATGCATCTATCGAAGCAGCCAGAGCCGGAGAAGCCGGAAGAGGTTTCGCAGTAGTAGCTCAGGAAGTTGGAGCTCTCGCTAAAAATTGTGATGAGCTGAACAATTCGATATCTAAAAACGTTGATTCTATTGCTACTTTAGTAAAGAAGCTTGAAAAAGAAGCAAAGCAGGCTGCGGAGAAGGCAGTTGTAGAAGAGGCTACTGCCGAAGAGAACAAAGAGCAGTAAGATTTTGATCCCCAAAGGTTATTGAACCTTTCGCTTTCATAAGAAAACCAAAAAGAAAAGGGTGTGCTAAAAAGCACGCCCTTTTTCAATGCATATATAATCAAATATAATTATTTATCTTACGACGTGGCTTTTTACAGCTTCGGCTACAAGATCCGCAACCTTGGGGTTAAAGGCTTCAGGCATAACCTTGTCCTCGCAAAGTTCATCCTCGGGTACGAGAGAGGCGATTGCTTCAGCGGCGGCGAGCTTCATCTCTTCGGTAATCTGAGTGGCTCTTGCTTCAAGGGCGCCGCGGAAGATTCCGGGGAATGCTAAAACGTTGTTTACCTGGTTGGGGAAATCGCTTCTACCGGTTCCGATAACGCGAACGCCTGCCTGTCTTGCGATGTCGGGCATTATCTCGGGAGTAGGATTAGCCATTGCAAACATGATGGCGTCCTTGTTCATGGAAGCGGCCATCTCTTTGGTTACGATTCCGGGAGCGGAAACACCTACGAAGATATCCGCACCCTTAAGAGCGTCCGCGAGGCTTCCTGAAAGCTGCTCGGGATTGGTCTCATCCATCATCTTTTCCTGCATCCAGTTAAGACCTTCGGTCTTTTTGTTAAGGATTCCGACCTTGTCGCAAAGAGTAACGTTTTTAAATCCATATCTTAAAAGGAGTTTTGTGATCGCGATACCTGCGCTGCCGGCACCGTTTACGATAACTTTACATTCTTCCTTTTTCTTGCCGACAACTTTAAGCCCGTTGATAACGCCCGCAAGAACTACGATGGCGGTTCCGTGCTGGTCATCGTGAAATACGGGGATATCAAGCTTTGCCTTTAATCTTTCTTCAATCTCAAAGCATCTGGGAGCTGAGATGTCTTCAAGGTTGATTCCGCCAAAGCCGGGTGCAAGATAGGTAACAGCCTTTATGATCTCTTCGGTATCCTGGGTATCAAGACAAATGGGAACAGCGTTAACCCCGCCAAATTCCTTGAAGAGAACGGATTTACCCTCCATAACGGGCATAGCTGCGTAAGGGCCGATATTTCCGAGGCCTAAAACAGCGCTTCCGTCGGATACGACTGCCACGGTGTTGGCTTTCATGGTGTACTTGTATGCAGCCTCTTTATCTTTGGCGATAACGCGGCAAGGCTCTGCAACGCCGGGAGTGTAAGCAATCGAAAGGTCGGTGGCATTTTTTACGGGTGCCTTTGAAACTGTTTCGATTTTTCCGCCCCATTCTTCATGCTTTTTGAGGGCAATTTCATTAACGTCCATTTGTATTCTCCTTATGATTGATAGAAATTATCAATCGTCAGTATAGCATAAATTACGGGGAAAAAACATTTATGTTCATATTTTTTAGAAATTAGATTCCTTTTCCTTGAAAAAAGGCACTAAAAATCATAGAATATTATCTATGAGTAAATTTAAGTCCGTACTGTCAAAAATCGGAATAATCTTAGGAATTATCCTTATGCTCGGTCTTTCATACTGCATGTACGTCCTTGTGTCTTATGAAAGAATAGAGGATAACAGCAGCGTCGGTATTGCGGCTCCCTTAAGCAGCGCGCCTTTAAAGGAGGCTTCCTGCGGCGAGGAGATGACGATCGTTTCCTACAATATAGGATTCGGAGCTTATACTCCGGACTATACCTTTTTTATGGACGGAGGAAAGAGCTCCTGGGCAGAGAGTAAGGACAGCGTAAAGCGTATGGTTACAGGCGCGGGAGAATGCGTATCGGAACAGGAGCCTGATATTGTTCTTTTCCAGGAAGTAGATCTTGATTCAACAAGAACCTACCACGTAAATGAGGTAAAGCTTCTTAGTGGTATTTACCCGGATTATACGGGTGCTTTTGCTCTTAATTACGATTCACCTTTTTTGCTTTATCCTTTTTATCAGCCTCACGGAGCAAGCAAAGCGGGACTTCTTACCTTGAGCGGATTTCTTATTAAGGATTGCGTAAGAAGACAGCTTCCCGTATCGGACTCTTTATCTAAGCTTGTGGACTTAGACAGAGCCTATACCGTAACAAGAATCCCGGTATCCGGCGGCAAGCAGCTTGTTATCATAAACCTTCATCTTTCTGCTTACGGCTCATCGGCGAAAGTTAGAGAAGGGCAGACAGCTATGCTTAAGGCGGAGATGGAAAGAGAGTATGCGGCGGGCAATTATGTAATAGCCGGTGGTGATTTTAACCATGACCTTAAGCTTAAAGAAGATATGCCATCCCTCTACTGGGCGCATTATTATGACAGAAATCTTCTTCCGGAGCATTTTGATTTTGCCATAGATCTTTTAAGCGAAGAGGAATTCGAAAAGCTGGGCAATACCTGCAGGGATGCGGGGACCCCCTACGATGAGAAAAATGCCTACACCGTAACGGTTGACGGTTTTATAATCTCTGACAACGTTAATTGTCTGTCATATGAGAATCTTCAGACCGGATATGAATACTCCGACCACAACCCGGTGGTTATGAAATTTGAATTAAAGGAATAATACTTATGAGAATTGGATCAGGATATGATGTGCACCGCCTCACAGAAGGCAGACAGCTTATCATCGGCGGTGTTTGTATCCCCTATGAAAAGGGACTTTTGGGCCATTCCGATGCCGATGTGCTTTTACATGCGATAATGGATGCTATGCTCGGCGCGGCTGCTATGGGAGATATAGGAAAACATTTCCCGGATTCGGATCCTGCGTACAAAGGGATTTCTTCATTAGACCTTTTAAGCCATGTTGGCGGTATGCTCTCCGAAGAAGGATACGTTGTGGGAAATATTGACGCTACCATAATCGCCCAGGCCCCCAAGATGCGTCCTTATATAGACGAGATGAGAAAGAATATCGCGGATACGCTTTCTATCGATATAGATCAGGTAAATGTCAAAGCTACGACCGAGGAGGGATTAGGCTTTACCGGAAGCGGTGAGGGAATCGCTTCTTCGGCAGTCTGTCTTTTGGAAAATGTTATGGACTATTCAAAACTGAGCGCCGTATACGGGTCTGCGGGAGGCTGCCCCGGCTGTAGCGGCTGTTCCAACCGTGAATAGAAAACAAAGACAGCAAAATAAACCCATGGAGATTAAAAAAATGTATATATACAATTCACTTACAAAAAAAGTAGAGGAGTTTGTACCTCACACACCCGGAAAGGTTGCAATGTATACCTGCGGCCCTACCGTATACCATTTTGCACATATCG
>JAFPRD010000009.1:0-4550 GCA_017401005.1 Lachnospiraceae bacterium | reverse complement strand
CGCAAAGCATGCAGGTAATTCCGTCAAGTCCGTCCCAGGTCTTTAAGCCCTCGGCGGTCTCGTCGCCGTGGAAATACTTTTCGACTTCCTTGTAGATGGCAAGCATACGCTTTGTCTTATCAAGGTCCTCGGAAATAGTCTCTTTTATAAGAGCGTTCTGTGTTGTAATAACTTCTTTAAGGTAATCGATATTGTCCTTAAGGGTTGCGGTAGTGCCTAAGACTTCGCTGTCTCTTTCTCCGCGCATACCCATGGTTATAATATTTTCAAACTTACCGTTTCTTTTTAGTCCGTCTCTCCAGTAGTTGGTAAGGCCGGCCTTGTTCTTGTCAAAGTTCCAGGCGGTTCCGTAGGGGGTATCGTCTCCCTTTACCTTGTCCCACTCCTCGCTGTGGCGAAGGCAGGGCTCGTGGTGGGAGTTACTCATCACAACGCCGTACTCATCTGCAAGCTCCGCATTGGAAAGTCCCGGACCGTCAAGAGAAAAGTTTGAAGTCCACATTGCGGGCCAGAGGTAGTTGCCCTTTAATCTCAGCAAAAGTTCAAATACATGGTCGTACATCTCGGTCGTAAATCCGCCGAAATGCTCGAAGGTCCAGTTTCCGAATGCGGGCCATTCGTCGTTTATAAACAGTCCTCTGTATTTAACCGACGGTTCCTTTGATACGAAACAGTCTTCATCCGAAATCTCGATAAAATCTTTCTTCGCGGGAGTAACATCGGCAAACCAGTACCAGGGGCTGACGCCAAGAAGCTCGGAGAGATGGAACATACCGTAGATGGTTCCTCTCTTGTCGCTTCCGGCGATAAGAAGAACTTCCTCTCCTTCAAGATCAATCTTTCCGAAGGAGTATACTTCCCATTTGTCCTTTATCTTTGAAGCGTCAAATTTACCCTCCTCCGAGAGCTTATTAAGGAGAGGGCTTTTTCCCAATGTGCAGACAATCACCTTTGCGGACCCGTCACTTTTTCCAAGCTCGGATAAGCCCGTAATCTCAGCTGCTTTACCTGTAACAGCCTCAAAATCTTTTGAAACCTTTCCGGCAATCTTTTTTACTCCGGAAAAAGCTTCTTCTTCTAAAATTATTTTTACGCATGAGCCTATTCTCATACAAAATCCTCCGATTAAAAAACAAAATTTTCCTGTTTATATTCTATTCTCTGCGCCGCTTCTTTACTATGAAAACAATATCTGTTTTTAGTCATACTTCTCAAATTTTGCGCAAAAAAATAGAATGCCATAGTGGCACTCTATTTTTATTCCTATCTTCTCTGACCGGCCTTGGCTGCGGCCTGAAGCGCAGCAAGTCTTTTTGCTATCTGATCCCTTATAAAGTCCTGTTTATCGGGCTTTGCAAGATAGTATACATAGGAATCGATAACAAGGCTCTGGGGAAGTCCTCTTCCGACGAGCTTAAAGTTTTCAAACCCTCTGTCTATATAGCTTTCTATATCGGTATTTGAAATAAAGGCCGGGCGGGCCATACAGTCCGAAAAGCTCTTGGTCTGCTGCTTGTTTGGGCAATCAAAAGGCGCCGCAATCTCATACTCAAGCTGTTTTAAGGATTCGTCGCGGTAGTGGGCAAGCCTCTTGGGACAGCCCGGAAAACAGATCTCGTCAACAAGGATCTCAACTCTCTCCGCTACGGGCTCTAAGCTCTTTAAGACTTCCTCGTCATGGTTTAAGTCGTAATCAAGCACAACCATAAAGTAATCCTTATCAAGCTCCTCTTTAAGCTTTTCCGCGCTTGTTATGCGCTTGGTTGTAGAAGAAATAAACTTGAAATTCGGATACTTCTCCCTTAAATAATCCTCAAGTATCTGCGTATTAACAAGGACCTGGTTTTGTCCGTTGTCGGCTTCCCTCATTATCAGATTGCAGAGGGTATCTGTAAGATGCTTCTCTTCAATAAGGGAGTTTGTCCATGTAAATCTTACCGGGACATTTTTTGAATTATAATGTTTGATTATCCTTTGGACATCGTTCTTGGACGTAAATCCAAGGATGGTACGGCCGCCATTCCATATAGCTCCGGGGAATGTGCCGTATACGCTGCCTATACGGTAGCCCTCATGAAAGCAGTTTGGGTACTCCTTCATAAGGTCGATTATAGTAGTATTAAGACCTTTAAAAACACAAAAACCGGGCAAATGCCAGTAAACATATTTAGACATATATCACACCTCTAAAACCAGTATGCCGAACTCGAAATAAAACTGTGGTAAGACTATTTAGAACTTGTGTAAGGTAATACTTTACGCTGATTGCTTATAATCAGGGCCATTTCCCCGGGCGGGGTTTATTTACGGTGATGATACCCGCGTGAGTCAGATTATTAAGAAGCAATAATCTGGCTTCTCCGGCGTATTCCGGCTTAAGCATAAAGAAACAATATGTATCGATCAGTGAGAAGAGATTGGCTGTTCTTCCCTCGATCTTGAAGTTGTTTATTCCTGCGGGAACATATTTCTCCCAGATATCTTCAGGCTTTACAAAGGTTCTGTAATCCTGAATCGTATGGATATTGTTCCTGTCTCCGTACTCGCAGTGCCAGGGGATTGTAGGGATCCTCTTTTCAGGAGGAAGGCTCCTGTTTTTGATGGCTATCCTTTCATTTCTCGCCTGGTTTATGTAGTGCTCTCCTCTTCTCGGACAGTCCGGGATGCAAAGCGCATTAACAAGGATCTCAAGCTTTTCGGGATGCTCCACCTTCTCTAAGATATCCCACCTGTTGTTAAAGTTGTAATCAAGGACAACGTATTTATAATCCTTAGCGATCTCCGCGTTTAAGGCATCAAGGTCCCTGATCTCCTTGCAGGTGGAACTGTTATAAGCGAAGTTTGGATATTTTTTTCTGAGGTATTCCTCCAAAACAGGAGAAAAGATTATAACTTCATTTTTTCCGTTG
The DNA here is from genome assembly GCA_017401005.1 of Lachnospiraceae bacterium. Lineage (GTDB taxonomy): Bacteria > Bacillota > Clostridia > Lachnospirales > Lachnospiraceae > AC2028. The sequence continues at coordinate 1,641 of JAFPRD010000009.1, read as the reverse complement.
TTGGCGCATTCCATGCAGAAATTGCAATACGGATCGTCAAGGTCTTCCTCTGTGATCTCGGGATTGGTATACGTAAAGCGTACAGGTACTCCCTGATCGTTAAGATTCTTGATAACCGCCTTGATATAGCCCGCATCGCACTGGTCTCCGCTTACGTATCTTCCTCCCGTCCAAAGGGACATGGGGAATTCTCCGAAGCAGGAGCCTATCTCGACGCCCTCTCTGAAGTACTGGGGATACTGCTTCAGCATACTCAGCCAGAACATATTCAGAGGGTAATTATATCTAAGTCCGGGCAGATGAAATCTGACTTTCTTTTCCATTTGCACCCCTGAGGCCGCATATGTTTGGATTTAGAGCAAGTGCACTACATATGCGGATAGTATTATTCCGGTTTCGATATTACTATCTGACCGTCTTTAACAAATACTTTGACCTTATTGTCATCAAGTCCGAGTCCGGCAACCATCTCCTGAGGAAGCTGCAATCTTCCAACTCTGTCGAGAACGGCGTACTCATCCTGGGTATCTTCGCTTCTCCAGTCGATATCGCTCTCTTTAAGACGGTCTGCGTATGCCTCTTTAAGGACACGCTCGGAGCTGATCTTTCCATCTCTGATGGCAACAACACGCTTAACCTTCTTGGAAAGAGCGGTATCGTGGGTAACGATAAGGATCGTCTGTCCCCGTCTGTTAAGCTCTGTGAACACATCAAAGATGTAATTTGCTGTCTTTGTGTCTACGCTTCCGGTAGGCTCGTCCGCGAGGAGGAGCTTGGGTGAATTGGCAAGGGCGATCGCGATAGCGATTCTTTGTTGCTCACCACCGGAAAGCATATTCATTCTGCTTCCTTTTTTATGAACCATTCCAACAAGCTCAAGAAGCTCGATAGCCTTGTCATGCTTTTTCTTTGTAGATGAAAGGTTCATAGGTAGCATAACATTTTCCAGCGCAGAAAGGAAGGGGAGCATATTTCTTCCGTTGTTCTGCCAGACAAATCCGACGGTATCTCTCTTGTAGAGAACAAGCTCCTTTTCCGTCATCGTAAAGAGGTTACTTCCCGCTACAAAAAGGGAACCTGCGCTGGGGCGGTCAAGGCCGCCGATCATATTAAGGAATGTGGATTTACCGCTGCCGGAATTACCGATGATAGCGGTAAGCTCGCCCTCCTCGACCGTAAGGTCGAGTCCCTGGAGGGCAAGTACTTCCGTTTCTTTTGTTTTATAAATCTTTACAAGGTTGTCAGCCTTAATCATTGTTTCTGCCATCGATACGTTCTCCATTTTCAAGCTCGATCAAAAAGTCTGCCGCACCCATAAGTCCTACGTCATGGGTAGTCATAAGGATTGAGATTCCTTCTTTTTTACTCATGTCGGCGAAAAGCTGTGCAACTCTGGCAGCCATAGCGCTGTCAAGCTCTGCTGTAGGCTCGTCGGCAAGAATAAGCTTGGGTTTGTGAGCAAGAGCTCTTGCTATTGCAACTCTCTGCTGCTCACCACCGGACATCTCTGCAGGCATATGAGTAAGTCTGTTTCCGAGGCCTACAAGTTTAAGGCACTCTTCTACTCTCTTGTCTCTTTCTTTTCCGGGAGCGATTCCGGCCATACGCATCGAGAATTCAACATTCTGGAAAGCGTTGAGG
>JAFPRD010000061.1:0-3260 GCA_017401005.1 Lachnospiraceae bacterium | reverse complement strand
TAGTCTTCCGGCATCGTCATCTTTTGGCTCTACCGTCAGAATCCCGTTTTCAAGGCGCGACAGCTTCACGAGTGCATCCACGAGAAACCTTAGCTTTTCGGCTTCATTTTCTATAGCGGCAAGACTCTCCCTCTGATCGCCTGTCAATTCCGTTTCATGCAAAAGCTCGCTGTGAAGAAGCAGATTTGTTATAGGCGTTTTTGTCTGATGAGAGATGTCTGCAATAAGAGTCTTGATCTTATCCCTATCTTTACGGACATTTTCCGCGGAAAGAGTGGAAGAAGCCAGATAATCCGACAGCTTTGATTCAATCTTAGACACCCTGTCCTCCGAAAAATGCTCCTCATGAAACTCGCCTTTTATAGCTTCGTCCAGCATTTTTTCCACATTATCGAGCGCCTTTTTATTTTTACGGCTGTTAAAAATAGAAAATGCTACCGCACAGACCGTCACAAGACCTGCCAAAGCCAATAACCACTCATTCATTATCCTTTACCCACATATATCCCAGCCCGTAAACCGTCTTAATATAGTCCTTAGCCCCCAGCTTGTCCCGAAGCCTCTTTATGGCTACAGACAGAGCATTCTCATCAACATATTCCGCACCGTCCGTCCAGAGTCTGTCTATTAAGTCATCCCTTGAAAGCGTAATTCCCCGGTTAGATACAAGAAGCTTTAAAAGGCGCTGCTCCGTCTTACTAAGCGAAATCTCTTCGCCGCCTGCCATAAAGATCATGCGTTCAAAATCAAAGGAGTATTCTCCTATTTTAACTATGGCGCTGTCCGATACAAGTTCCTTTTTTCTCAGCTGAGTATTCACTCTCGCTCTTAATACGCTTAGAGAAAAAGGCTTTGTAACGTAATCATCCGCCCCGAGTTCAAGTCCTCTTACCACATCTGCGTCCGTGTCATTGGCGGAAAGAAGAATCACCGGATAGGCCAGATTCTTGTCTCTTATCTCTTTTACAAGATCAAGCCCGTTTCCGTCCGGAAGATTGATATCCAGAAGGATAAGGGATGGATTTGTCAAAAAGATCTGCTCCCTTGCGCTTTTAAGATCCCCGCAGGAAACAATGCTTCTCGATTCATCTTTTAATGCCTTGCACAAACCGGCGCAAAGATCTTTGTCATCTTCAACAATAACTATCTGGGAATTCTTTTGCATAATTCTTTCCTTACGTTTATCAGTTTTTAATCGTGGTAAGTTTATACTCTCCCTTTTCGTATGCGTATCCGTCACCGGCATCCTCGTACAGCTCGTAGGAAGCTTTGCCGTCTGATGAAAATACTTTCATTTCTATCTCTCCGGTCTGTTCCTCGGTAGAAAGCGCCGCCTTCTGCATCGGAATAATGCTTCCGCCTTTTACAAATAAAGGAATCCTGTCAAGGCTTGCATCCACGATTGCCAGTCTGCCGCCTTCATACTTTTCGCCTGTATAAAAGTCGAACCAACGCATCCTTCCGGAAGGTAAACCGGCCAGGTCTTTTCGGAATCCTTTATTTCCTCGCCCCTTTCGTCGAAGTACATAGGCTCTGTTACGGGGCAGACCATTATTGATTCTCCGAACATATACTGGTCATCGATATCCCAGGTCTTTTTATCATCAGGGAAATCAAAAGCAAGGAAGCGTATCATTGAGCCGTCCCTAAGCCAAACCTTTCCCATCTCGGAATAAATATAAGGCATAAGCGAGTATCTCAATCTGTTAGCCTTTAACAGCGCATCGTAAAACTCGCCCTTAAAGTTCCAGACTTCTCTTCTTAAATCGGTTCCGTGGGCTCTGAAAACGGGAAGAAAAGCTCCGAACTGATACCATCTTGTATACAGCTCACAGTAACCGTTGTTTAGCAGAGTATCATCGTATTTTCCGTCCCAGTACCAGAAGCTTCCCTTCTTTACAAAAAATGCACCTATATCCATAGTCCAAAAGGGCAGTCCCGAAGCAGAAAAATGTAAACCAATGGCTATCTGATTTTTATATGTCTCCCAGCTTGCGTCCGTATCCCCGGACCACATGATCGTCCCGTATCTTTGCTGGCCTGTGTAGGCGCTTCTTGTAAGATTGCAGACTCTCTTTTCCTCGGATGCCGCGCGCTGGTTTTCGTATATTCCCATAGCGTGGAATAAAGGAAAGCTGTTACTGTATTCATAATCCATACGAAGCCCTGCCTCACTGCAGTACTCCCTGTATAGATCCCCCTCTTCGGGGCGCATTACATGGTTCCACTCGGGAGTAAGGGGCTCGCTGCTGTCGCACCACCATGCATCTGTTCCGTAGGAAAAATGAGTTCTCTTTAACTGGTCAAAATATAAATCTCTTGCCTCCTTTTTGAACGCGTCATAAACGCTGCAGGCCGGCAGGAAAAGCTTCTTTTCGGCAAACTCTTTATGATTCTCCGTATTTGAAGCCATAGTTGGCCAGATTGATATCATAAAGTGAACATGATCTTTATGAAGCTTGTCTATCATCCCCTTGGGATCCGGAAATCTTTCGGGATCGTAGGATTTCTGTCCCCATTCATTGTCCTTCCAACTGATCCAGTCAAGGACAATGCAGTCCATTCCGATACCGAGCTCTCTGGATTTTTTAACGGTATCAAGGATCTCTTTTTGATCCTCATAGCGTTCCTGAGACTGGATATATCCAAGGCTCCACTTGGGAAGAAGAGACGCCTTTCCGGTAAGGAATCTATATCCGGCCACAACCTCGTTCATATCTCCGGATATGAAGTAATAGTCCGATTCCTGATCCGCTTCAGTATAAATGTAGGTTCCGTCTGAATTGTCGTTAAAGATAAGGGGACTGTAGGTATCTGTAAGAATACCGTATCCGTTTGTTGACACAAACATTGGAACTGCAATCTTACGGTTTCCCTGGTGGACATAAAGGCGCCTGCCGCGAAGAGAAGCAAAACCCTTTTCCTGCTGTCCGAATCCATAAAGAGCTTCATCGCCGAGTTCAAAGTTAAATCTTATATGAAAGCTTTTTCCCGTTGAGATCTTAACGGGCTCCTCGAGGACTTCCTTTTTTCCGTCGGCGGTATCTATTATTCTTGTTTTTTGCTCTACATCGGCAAGTTTGAAAGTCTCGAACTCCTCAAACTGCTTTGGTTCAAAATCCCTTTCCTTAAAAAGGAGTTTTTCGGAGCCGCTAAAGAAACTGACCGATCCGGTGTCCCGATTAACTCTAAGAGTAAGGGCATCCGAAACCTCTATTTCTATAAACTCATCATTCTCTTCAATTCTTTTAAAGGGCAGC
>JAFPRD010000060.1:0-5209 GCA_017401005.1 Lachnospiraceae bacterium | reverse complement strand
GCGGGACTTCGCGCCCACGAAGACAAAGGGGATTTTGTAATCGGTGAAGTAAAGGATGCACAGGGATTTTTTGATGCGGCGGGAATCGAGTCGCCGGGTCTTTCCTGCGCTCCTGCCATGGGTGAATACTTAGCAGATATGATAGTCGCCAAATATCCCGCAAAAAAGAAAGAAAATTTTGTCTCGAAGAGAAAAGGAATTCCTTCTATGGCGCTGGCATCTCCCGAAGAGAAAAAGAAACTGATAGAGGAGAATCCTCTATACGCCAATGTTGTTTGCAGATGTGAGCTTGTAACCGAAGGTGAGATAGTCGATTCAATAAAAAGACCTCTCGGGGCGACGACTCTTGACGGCGTAAAGAGAAGAACCCGCGCGGGAATGGGAAGATGCCAGGCAGGCTTTTGCTCTCCCAAGACTGTAGAGATACTTGCAAGAGAGCTTGGGGTGGACGAAGCGGATATTACAAAAAATGACCGGGGTTCCGAATTTATTCTTGGAGATATCAAGGACGTATAAACAGATTAAATGCGGACTGCCAAAGCTGGTATAAAAGCAGGATCATTAATTGAAAAGCCAAAACTGTGGGGTAATAACATGGACAAAGATTTAGTAATAATCGGAGGCGGACCGGCGGGACTTGCCGCCGCTATAGCCGCTAAAGAAGCGGGCGTAAGCGATCTTCTTATACTTGAGAGGGACAATAAACTCGGAGGTATTTTAAATCAGTGTATTCACAACGGCTTCGGGCTTCATACTTTTAAAGAGGAGCTTACGGGACCCGAGTATGCTGCGAGATTTATCGACAAGGCTTTAAAACTTGAGATACCGTATAAACTAGAGACAATGGTTATTGATATTTCAAGGGACGGGGATTATAAGATGGTATCTTATATGAACAGAGAAGAGGGACTCGTCACCGTAAAGGCAAAAGCCGTAATCCTCTGTATGGGCTGCCGCGAGCGCTCGAGAGGAGCTCTTAATATCCCCGGCTACAGACCGGCGGGAATTTACACCGCGGGTACGGCTCAAAGATATGTCAATATCGAAGGACGTATGCCGGGAAAAGAGGTCGTGATCTTGGGGTCCGGAGATATCGGACTTATTATGGCCCGCCGCATGACATTCGAAGGGGCAAAGGTTAAGCTTGTTGCGGAGCTGATGCCATACAGCGGCGGACTTAAGAGAAACATTGCTCAGTGTTTAAATGATTTTGGTATACCGCTTCTTTTAAGCCATACGGTTGTGGATATCAAGGGTAAGGAAAGAGTTGAAGCGGTTGTCATCGCAAAGGTTGACGAAAACTCAAAGCCAATTCCCGGTACGGAAGAGGAGATAAAGTGCGATACGCTTCTTTTATCCTGCGGCCTCATCCCCGAAAATGAGCTCTCAGGTGGTCTCGGCGTCGGAATGAACAGAGTAACCGGCGGACCTTTGGTAAACGAGAGCCTTGAGACGGATATAGAAGGCGTTTTTGCCTGCGGAAATGTGCTACATGTACATGACCTTGTGGATTATGTATCTGAAGAGTCGGCCCAGGCGGGAAAGAAAGCTGCGGAATATTTAAAGGCAAAAGAGGGAAAATGCTCTTGCTCAGAGTCCGGCAACGAGGCGGAACCTTTTATAAAGATAAACGCAATAGACGGCGTGCGTTATACGGTGCCATCGGTTATAAGACTATCGCATATGGAAGACAGACAGACCGTCAGGTTCCGCGTTGGAGCCGTATATAAAAAGGCCGCGATTCAGGTACTTGCCGGGGGTAAAGAGATAATGAATCTTAAAAAGGCAGCCCTTGCTCCGGGAGAGATGGAGCAGGTAATACTTCAAAAATCGGTTCTTGAAGCGATGGCTGATTTAACTGAAGTAACCATCAGAGTTAAGACGGACTGACAATAAGAGATAATCTTGGAGAAACAATATGACGGAAACAAAAGAATTTACATGTATAAGATGTCCTTTGGGCTGTAACGTAGTCGCAACCCTTGAGGATGGACAGATATTAAGTATTACGGGGAATACCTGCCCGAGGGGTGCGGAGTATGTTACAAACGAGCTTACCGACCCGAGAAGGATTGTAACCAGCCTTGTTAAGGTAACCGGCGGTGAGAGAAGCGTTGTCCCCGTAAAGACAAAAACGGATATTCCCAAGGGAAAGATTTTTGACTGCCTTGAGGAAATAAAGAAGGTTACGGTAAAAGCACCTGTAACCATCGGGGATGTGGTTTTGCCGAATGTGTGTGACACGGGAGTAGATATTGTGGCAACCGCAAATATCGGGTAAAATAGGAAGCAAATGTATTAAGGGGTGTTTTTAAATGAAAACTAAGTATATTATGGCGCTTGATCAGGGAACTACAAGCTCCCGCTGTATTCTTTTTGATAAGCAGGGAAATATCTGTGCAATGAGCCAAAAGGAATTTACGCAGATCTATCCTAAGCCGGGCTGGGTAGAACACAATCCGATGGAGATCTGGTCATCCCAGCTTTCTGTTGCGGCGGAGTGCATGGCAAATCTCGGAATTGACGCCGAAGATATAGCTGCCATCGGAATTACAAACCAGAGAGAAACTACAATTCTTTGGGATAAGCATACGGGACAGCCGATCTATAACGCCATAGTATGGCAGTGCAGACGTACTTCGGATATGATCGATGACCTGAAAAAGGACGGTTTTGATAACAAGATAAGAGCAAAGACAGGTCTTATACCCGATGCATATTTCAGCGCATCGAAGATCGCATGGATCCTTGATAATGTAAAAGGTGCGAGAGAAAAAGCAGAAAAAGGCGAGATACTTTTCGGAACCGTTGACACCTGGCTTATCTGGAATCTGACAAGGGGCGCGGTGCATGTTACGGATTATACCAATGCTTCAAGAACGATGCTTTTCGATATACATAAGCTTTGCTGGGATAAGGATATTATGAAGAGATTTAATATCCCCGAGTGCATCCTTCCGGAGGTTAAGCCTTCGAGCTGTCTGTACGGTCATACGGAAACAAGCGTCCTTGGCGGCGAGATTCCTATCGCGGGAGCTGCCGGAGACCAGCAGGCGGCGCTTTTCGGACAGTGCTGTTTTGAAAAGGGAGAGGTTAAAAATACCTACGGAACGGGATGCTTTATGCTGATGAATACGGGACACGATGCAATCTATTCTACAAGCGGTCTTCTTACCACTATCGCTGCATCGGTTTCCGACAATGTTGAGTATGCTCTTGAGGGAAGCGTTTTTGTAGCGGGAGCGGGTATCCAATGGTTAAGAGACAGCATGAGGATGTTAAAAAGCGCGGCGGCTTCAAGTGAGTACGCGGAAGCTGTCAATGATACCGCAGGGGTCTACATTGTTCCGGCCTTTGTCGGAATGGGCGCGCCGTACTGGCAGCAGCATGCAAGAGGCATGGTTGTGGGGCTGACAAGAGGCTGCGAGAAAGAACATTTTGTAAGGGCAATGCTGGAATCAATCGCTTACCAGACGATGGACGTCTTAAAGGCTATGGAGGCGGATTGCGGTATAAACCTAAGCAGACTCAAAGTAGATGGCGGAGCAAGCGCAAATGACTTTCTTATGCAGTTCCAGGCTGATATAATAGATACATTCGTAGACAGACCTGCCAGCGTGGAGACTACCGCCCTCGGAGCCGCTTATCTTGCCGGACTCGCCGTCGGATATTATAAGGACAAAGACGAGATCAGAAAGAACTGGCAGCTTGGAAGGACGTTTAGTCCCGCTATGGATAAGGAAAAGAAAGCGGATTTAATAAAGGGCTGGAAAAGAGCTGTTAAATGTGCCCTTGTATATGCAGAGGATTGATAAGGATTTATGATCACATTTGTTTTGATACTGGCGATTAGTTCGCTATTCGTAAACCCTAAAAAAATATATAAGAAACACAGCCGTTACTACCGCACTCTCCTTAATATGACAACATGGCTTGCCGTAAGGATAATGCGGATAAAGATTCATGTAAACGGACTTGAAAAGATACCTAGGGGGACGAGGTTTTTGCTTGTGCAAAACCATAGATCAAAGTTTGATCCGATCCTTACCTGGTACGTTCTTAGAAAATATGATCTTGCTTTCCTTTCCAAGGAAGAGAATATGCATATCCCGATTTTCGGACGTATCATCAGGAAGTGCTGTTTTATGTCTATTGACAGAAAACATCCGGGAAGAGCCATGGAGACGGTTAATACCGCGGTAGAGCTTCTTAAGGATGATCAGGTTTCAATGGGAGTCTACCCGGAAGGAACGAGAAACACTACGGCAGAACTTCTGCTCCCCTTCCACAACTCAATGTTTAAGATCGCGCAAAATGCCGATGTGCCTATAGTTATAATGGCATGCCACGGAACAAGCGCGGTTAAGGACAATTTCCCTAAGAAAAAAAGCCACGTGTACTTTGATGTCACAGGAGTATTAAAGCCGGAAGATATCAAAGGCTTAAAGACGAATGTTATCGGGGACGAGGTGGCAAGGCAAATCCTGGATTCCCCCATATTTAGAAAAAGTTTATAAAAACTTTAGAGCCCAATTCTTTAAAAATCTTCTCACCTGGATTATATTGTTACAGTAACGCACTAAATTTCTGAAAATATGCCGGGTGAGAAAGATGTCTAAATTCAGCGTAAAAAAACCTTACACAATTCTGATTGCGGTGCTTGCTGTATTGATTCTTGGCGTAGTAAGCATTACAAAAATGCAGCTTGATCTGCTGCCGGAAGTAAATCTCCCATACTTACTTGTATTAACAACATATCCCGGAGCCAGTCCCGAAAAGGTTGAATCCGTTGTAACAGAGCCCCTTGAAGGATCTCTCGGGACTATAACAGGCGTTAAAAATGTTACCAGTTTCAGCTATGAGAACTACAGTATGGTTCAGCTGGAATTCGAGGACGACACTAACATGGACAGCGCTCTTGTTAAGGTTACCTCGGCTATAAATACCGTCCGAACGGTTTTCCCCGAGGAGGTCGGGATACCGAACGTACTTGAACTTAGCGCGGATATGCTTGCTTCTATGTATCTTGCCATAAGTTATGAGGGCAAGGATATCGAGGAACTGTCAAGATTTGTGGAGGATACGCTTTTACCTCAGATTGAAAGACAGGACGGTGTGGCTGATGTTTCTGCGACCGGTCTTATCGAAAAAACTGTACAGGTTTCCCTTAATCAGAAAAAAGTAGATGAATTAAATGAAAAAATAAAGG
>JAFPRD010000059.1:0-11715 GCA_017401005.1 Lachnospiraceae bacterium | reverse complement strand
GCACCGAAAAATGCGCTTTTTGTACATATAAAGTCCTCTAAGCCGGGAATGGTAAGCTTTAAGGCGGGGGTAGACGGAAGAGACGATTACTACGACGATAACAGACCTGTCGCTGAAAATATGATCGAATTTACCGGCGGCGCGGGATGCGGCGACGGGATAACCTTTGGTGCTATCCTTGCAGGAACCTGCAAAGGGGGAAAAGTATACACAAGAGGTGAAAAAATAGTCTGCGAAGGGGCTGATGAAGCGACTCTTGTTTTAACCGTTCGTACAGACTTTTATCTAAGATGCGGCGCTGCAGATGAGAACAGCGCTGTAAATGCGGCTTCTCTATGCGTAAAAGACAGGCTCACAGAGAAAGCCATAGAGGATGCTAAAGAAGCTTTGGCGGCTTCTTATGAAGAGGCAAAAGCGGAGCATATAAAGGACTATAAGTCTTACTTTGACAGAGTTGAGTTTAGCCTTGAAGACAACAGCTGCGGAGCTTTGCTTTTAACGACGGACGAGAGGATAAAGAGACTCGGAGAGGATGCTGATGCCGACGACAATAAGCTGATGGAGCTGTACTTTAACTTCGGAAGATACCTCATGATCTCGGGAAGCAGGCCCGGCTGTCAGCCTCTTAATCTTCAGGGAATCTGGAACAAGGATATGTGGCCTGCATGGGGCAGTAAGTACACCGTAAATATCAATGCGCAGATGAACTACTGGCCTGCGGAGAGCTGTAATCTGTCCGAATGTCACGAGCCCCTTTTTGATCTTTTGGAGAGGGTAGCCGTAAACGGAAGGCGTACGGCCAAGGAGATGTACGGCGTAACCGAAGGTTATGTCTGCCATCACAACACAGATATATGGGGTGATACGGCGCCACAGGATAAATGGATCCCGGCTACTATCTGGCCAAGCGGAGGAGCCTGGCTTGCGCTGCATGTGTTTACCCACTACGAGTACACAAAGGATATAGAGTTTTTAAAAGAAAAGTATCATCTTTTAAAGGGTGCAGCAGAGTTTTTCTGCGAGTATCTGATACCGGATAAAGAGGGAAGGCTTGTTACCTGCCCTTCGGTTTCGCCGGAGAATACTTATATGACGGAGGAGGGTGTAAAGGGATGCCTTTGCATCGGACCCTCTATGGACTCTCAGATAATTACAGTTTTATTCGAAGATGTCTGCGAGGCCGTAAAAGTGCTGTCAGAGGCTTCTGAAAACGGAGATATTAAGCCCGGATTTGACATCGAAAAAGAAGAGGCTTTTGCGGACAGATTAGGGCAGCTTCTTAAAAAAATCCCTCATCCGGAGGTCGGAAAATACGGCCAGATAAAGGAATGGGCCGTTGACTACGACGAAGTGGAAATCGGCCACAGACATATTTCACAGCTTTTTGCCCTCTATCCCGCGGACCTTATTACTCCGGGAAAGACCCCGGAATTATCTAAAGCGGCGAGAGCAACCCTTGACAGAAGGCTTTCTCACGGAGGCGGACATACCGGCTGGAGCAGAGCCTGGATAACGAATATGTGGGCGAGACTCTACGATTCCGAAAAGGTATACGAGAATCTTAAAAAGCTCCTTGGAAATTCAACCAACCCCAATATGTTTGACAACCATCCGCCTTTCCAGATAGACGGAAACTTCGGAGGAACGGCGGCTATAGCGGAGGCTCTCCTTCAGTGCACGGACGGTGAGATAAAACTTCTTCCCGCTCTTCCCGAAAAATGGAGCGAGGGAAGCGTAAAGGGACTTAAGGCAAAGGGCGGTATTACGGTAGACCTTTTCTGGAAGGAAGGGAAACTGACTGAAGGGTATCTTTTTAGCGAAAAGGATACCGAGGCTACTGTAAATTTTGAGGGCAGCAGCAAAAAGATAACCCTTAGAGCCGGAGAAAAAGTCAAAATACAGTAGATTATTGGAACTTAATCTGATATAATAGCGATTTGGGACGTTGCAGTGCTAAAGTGCCACGCGGCAACCCCCGAAAAATCGCTATTCTTACCCGAAGGGAGTTACTAAAATGTTAAAACAGGTTTCAATATATGCAGAAAATACCAAGGGAAAGATGCTTGAGATCACAAGCATCCTCGCGAAGGAAAATATCAACATCTTAGGTTCCGTTACCAACGATTCCGCGGAGTACGGTATCGTAAGAATGGTTGTAAGCGACCCTAATAAAGCTGTTGAGGTTCTTCAAAATGCCGGAATCATCTGTAAGCTTACTGATGTTATCGGAGTAGAGGTTAAGGACGAGGTCGGAAATTTAAATCGCCTGCTTGAAGCTTTAAACAATTCAAACATCAACGTAAATTACCTCTATCTTTCATACAACCGCGAGTCCGGATGCCCTATTATGATAATGCACACCGGAGATGCCAAGGAAGTTGAAAACAGCCTTAGAAGTAAGGGCTTTTCCCTTTGCTGAGGGTAAATTAAATGGTATAATAAAACTGTTCGATGAAGTAATCCATCGGGCAGTTTTTTGCTATAAAGGATTAAAACAGGGAGATATCTCACAATGAATTCTAAGATCGATCTTTCCGGAGAATGGAGCTTTTGCCTTGACGGCGAAAAAAGAGGTATAGAGGAGCATTTTGAAAATCAAAACTTCGATGACAGAATAGTTCTTCCCACATCAACCGCATACGCTAAAAAAGGAACTCCCAACAGAGAAAGGGAGACATACTTTCTTACCGAGGTTTATAAGTTCGAGGGATATTCCTGGTATAAGAGGACTGTGAGCCTTCCCTTTTCAGATAAAAAGCTTATTAAGGACAAGCATTTTTATCTTACACTCGAAAGGACGAGGATCTCTCACGTCTGGATTGACGGGAAATACGTCGGAAGCAAAAACAGCTTTATCGCAAAGCATGTTTACGATCTTACGGGATTTATTGAAGGTACAACCTTTGAGATCACTTTGATGGTCTCTAACGTAGATTACGAGGCGGCGGGCGGACATATGACAAGTCCCGATACCCAGACAAACTGGAACGGTATCCTTGGAGAGATATCGCTTACTGTCTGCGATACCGCAACCATCGGTTATGCGTCGCCCTCCTGTGACTATAAAAACAAAAAGGCTTTGATAGATCTTGATATCATCGGATTTGAAAAGTTTTCTTCAAAGATAAAAGTATCCGCAGATCTTTGTATCCTGAAAAAGAAATATCTGCGCCCCGATTCGGATTGCAGTATCTGGGAAGAGAGAGCTGTCGGGCAGCAGGCCGAGGCCACAGACCTTGAGATCCTTGAAAAGTACCTTGATATTGAGAGAAATTCCGTTCCGGAAACAGAGCGCGAAGTGAAGATAAAAAAGGGTGAAAACAAAGTCTCTCTTAAGATCGATCTTCCGGGGGATGTTAAGGAGTGGGACGAGGAAGAGCCTTACGTATATCGCATAAACATCGTACTCCTTGGAGAAGACAGAGCAAAGCTGTCTGAAAAGACCCTTTGGTTCGGATACAGGGAGTTTAAGGCAGCGGGAGATAAGTTCACGATAAACGGACGAAAGATTTTTTTAAGGGGCAGACATCAGGGAATGCTTTTCCCCCTTTCAGGCTTTGCGCCAATGAACGTTACCGGCTGGCTTAAGGACTTTAAGATAGCTAAAGATTTTGGCATAAACCATGAAAGATGCCATACCTGCACACCTCCCGAGGCGGCATTTATCGCTGCGGATCTTTTGGGTATATATTTTCAGCCGGAGATCCCTTTTTGGGGTACCTGGCAGGGGGAAAATGACGAGAACTACTCAGAAGTTAAAAAGACCCAGGAGTTTCTTAGAGAAGAAGGCTTTAATATTTTAAAGGAATTTGCGGGACATCCGAGCTTTGTGATGATGTCTATGGGCAATGAACTCTGGGGAGATAAGGAATCTCTCGGAAAGCTTATAAAGGGCTACAAGGATGTAAGACCCGATATTTTATTTACACAGGGATCCAACAATTTCCAATGGGTACCCTGCATTTTGCCCGAGGACGATTTCTTTTCCGGAGTCCGTTTTTCGGTTGACAGACAGATAAGGGGCTCATACGCTCAGTGCGACGCGCCTCTCGGAAGGATACAAAAGTCAAAGCCCTCAACAAACTGGAATTACGATAATGCCATAGATCCCGGGGTGGCCTCAAAGGCATCCGGCACAAAGAGCGGCGAAATTGAGATCCAGTACGGCACCGGCGTAAAGAAGGTAAAAGCCGGCGAAGCAGAGGGCGAGCTTATCCCTAAGATACCCGTAGTCAGCCATGAGATCGGACAGTACTTTATCTACCCCGATTTCAGAGAGATCACGCGTTACACGGGAGCCCTTCAGGCGAGAAACCTGCAGGTTTTCCAGGAAAGAATCGAGGATAAAGGATTGTCCAAGAGAACCGAAGGTTATTTTAAATCTTCGGGAGCTCTTGCGATGGACTGCTACAAAAACGAGCTGGAGGCGGCGCTTCGAAGCAGCCGCATGGCGGGATTCCAGATGCTTGATCTTCAAGACTTCTCAGGCCAGGGAACGGCTCTTGTCGGACCTTTAAACGCTCTTATGGAGAACAAGGGACTGATAGAAGCCGAAAGCTTCAGAGAGTTTTGCTCGGGAGCCGTAATCCTGGGCGAATTCGATTCCTTTGTTGTAAGCGCAGGGCAGGATTTTAAGCTTTCCACCAAGCTTTCGTACTTTAAAAAGAAGCCCCTCGGACAGGTTAAGATCAAGGTACTTTTGGTTAATGCAGAGAATGACAAGATCGTTTTTGAAGAGGATCTGCAGGCTGATATCAAGGGGGAGACGGGGCTTTTTGATACCGGATCAATAAAGATAAAGATCCCCGGAAGGGCAGATATCGCAAAGTATAATCTTAATCTTATAGTCAGCGAAGGAAGGAAGATGGTCTGCGAGAACCATTACACCCTTTGGGCCTATAAAAAGGCAGAAAAGTATAAGGCTGAGACGGATGTATTTGTGGTAGAGGAGCCTGACGGTCAGGAGATAAGCTTCCCCGTAACGGCATCCGGAAATGTAGCAATCACCTCGGACATGGTTGAGACGGATGCGGCCGTTGATGCGGGTAAATCGGTACTTTTTTATCTTACCCCCAACGAAAACAGAAGCCTTCCCGGAGCATACTGCACAGACTTCTGGAATTATCCTATGTTTAAGAGCATCTCGGAGTCTATGAACAAGCCGATACCCGTCGGAACGCTGGGCATGCTTATTGCAAATGACCACCCTGCCTTTGCGGGATTTAAGTGTGAGGCGTATACAACGCCCCAGTGGTACGAGATCGTAGAAAGGAGCAGGGCGAGCCTACTTAACTGGCTGGGCTTTAGACCTCTTGCTACTGTAATAGACAACTGCGAGTCCAATGACAATCTCGGAATGATCTATGAATTCCTTATAATGGACGGAAAATCCGGACCGAGCCATGTACTTGTCTGCACCAGTCCTCTGGACAAGCTTACCGAGGAAGGATGCGCTCCGGCGGCTGCTCTTCAAAGGAGCCTGCTTAATTATCTCGAAAGCGGCGATACGTCGGGAGCTCTTAAGACAAATATGCAGCAGCTTAAGAGGCTTGCATATTAAAGAATCATCTTGATGATAACAGGCAGATTTATTATAATAAACTATATATACCCTCCCCTTAATTGGGGGAGCCTTCTTGGTTTTGTAAGGAGATTTGCATATCGGATTTTGATTTAGTATTTTTGAATTTTTATAAATAAACATTCGTCACAGCGAGGCTTTGGGCTAGGCCCGAAGATTAGGGAAAGAGAGCGGCCTGTGGGAAAATATATTTTTGACGACAGTAATCTTGAGCTATTGGAACGAAGCTGTATACCTTATGCCATATTTCAACTTTTGGAAGGAAGAGTAACCGCTCTTCTGGTTTCTGACGGTTTTTGCGATCTTTTCGATACAGACCGGGAAAGTGCGATCGACCAGCTTAACAACCATACTTATGATGTGGATCATCCCGACGATGTGGCCAGACTTGGCGAAGCAGGTCTTGCCTTCGCGATTGAAGGCAAGGACTATGACGTTGTTTACAGAACATCCTTCAAAAACGGATACAAGATTATTCATTCGAGAGGCAAGCATATCTATACCAAAAGCGGAGAGCGGCTTGCGGTAATCTGGTACATAGACGAGGGCATGTACCGGGATGAGAACAAGAGCGTCTTTGACCAGGCTGTTGAAAATACCGTTCGATCTACCGTTGATGTCTCCGGTCATAATTACGACTCTGTAACCGGTCTTCCCGTTACGAACTATTTCTTTAAAGTTGCGGAAGTTTCACGCAACAAGATTCTTGAAAGCGGAAAGGATGCGGTTCTTCTCTATATTGATTTCAACGAAATGAGAAATTACAACATCAAATACGGATTTTTAGAGGGAGACAGGCTCCTTATAGGTCTGGCTAAGGTTTTGGTGTCTCATTTTTCGAATATCAACTGTTGCAGATTCGGAAGCGACAGGTTTGTTGTTATTTCTGAAGATACGGATATAGAAAAGAAACTGACGGAAATATTCGAAGAAACAAAATCATTAAACGGAGGCAGGTCCCTTACCTTAAGAGTCGGTATATACAAGCACAGTCAGGGGGATTACTCTGTAGGAATAGCCTGCGACAGAGCTAAAATGGCGGCGGATATGACTAAAGACCGCTTTAAGTCTACTTTCAATTATTACGACGAAAGTATGCTTAACGCTGCAAGGCAGAGGCAGTATGTGCTTGAGAATCTTGATACCGCAATAAGAAGAGGCTGGATACAGGTTTATTATCAGCCCATCGTAAGGTCGGCAAACGGCCGCGTCAGCGATGAAGAGGCTCTGGCAAGATGGATAGACCCCATAATGGGATTCTTGTCACCTGCTCAGTTCGTCCCTGTTCTTGAGGATTCAAAGCAGATCTACAAGCTGGATCTTTGCGTACTCGACCAGGTTTTAGAGAAAATAAAAACGATAGAAGAAAACGGGCTTCATGTTGTTCCCTGCTCGATAAACATCTCGAGAAGCGACTTTGAGATGTGCGATATAGTTGAGGAGATAAGAAAGCGCGTTGATGCATCGGGAGTAGGCCGCGACAAGATAACGATCGAGATAACCGAGAGTACTGTTGCTACCAACATGGAGTATGTTTCCCAGCAGGTATCGCTCCTTCGGGACCTTGGCTTTGTAGTATGGCTGGACGACTACGGAAGCGGATATTCATCTCCCGATATTTTGCAGTGTATGCCTTTCGGAACGATAAAACTGGATATGCAGTTTATGAGAAAGTTTGACGAGTCCGAAAAGTGCAAGATCATTATCAGCGAGATAATAAATATGGCTTTAAACCTCGGTCTTGAGACTGTTGTGGAAGGTGTTGAGACAGCGGAGCAGGTGGAGTTTTTACGAGAGGTGGGAGCTACAAAGCTTCAGGGCTACTACTATTGCAGACCAATACCTTTAGAGGAAGTTTTAAAGAGATATAAAATCGGCGCCCAGATTGGTTTCGAGAATCCGCTGGAATGCGAATATTTTGAAGCTATCGGTAGAGTAAATCTCTACGATATTTCTTTAAATACCGGAGATTATTCGGGAGAGGATGTATACTTTAACTCCCTTCCTATGGCTATTTTCGAGGTGGATAATGACACCGCCGAGACAATCCGCTGTAATAAGGCCTGCAGAGCTGTTTTGAAGAAAGATTTTAATGCTAAGGAATGCTGCGGTAAAAAGAAGATCGTATTCAGGGATGATGCGCAGAGCAGGGAGTTTGTAAAAACTCTGATCAAGTGCGGGCAGACCGGCTATCAGATGATCGAAGACAAGAGGACACCGGACGACAAGATCGTTCATACCCTCTTTAAGAGACTTGCCGTTAATCCTGTTACGGGAAAGAGGGCTGTTGCCGTTATATTCCTTGAGATCAAGGATGTCAACAAAAGCTTTGATACCCTTACTTATGCCAATATTGCGCTGGCGCTTTCCACAGACTATCTTGCCCTTTACTATGTAAACAAGGAAACGGAGAACTTTGTTGAGTATAAGACTAATGTGGGAAGCAACGAAATGGTTGTCGAAAGGCAGGGCAAGGATTTCTTCGAAAGCAGCCGTGAGGATGCGTTTTTGGCGATACATGAGGAGGACAGGGAAGGATTTATCAATACCTTTAACAGGGAGATAGTTTTAGGGTATATCGAGAAATACGGAAGCTTTACGTATACTTACAGACTTAAGACCGGCGACGATTTCATATATGTAAATATGAAGGCTACATCTATCGGCAGGAACCATATTATAATCGGCATTAATAATGTTGATGTTCAGATGCGCGAAAGAGAAGCTCTGAAGCGGATTGACGAGGAGAGGATAGCCTTTTCGAGGATCAGTGCTCTTGCGGGAAATTACATAGTTTTCTATTCGGTTAACCCGGCGGATAATTCGTATAAACAGTTTGATGCCAATGATGAGTATAAAGAGCTTGGAGTATCCAGGGAAGGAAATGACTTTTTTATTGATTCCATAGAGAGCGCAAAGAAGGCTATTTACAGCGAAGATTACGAGAAATTTGCAAATGGGATGCAGAAAGAGCATATCCTGAAGGAAATTGAGAAAAGAGGGGTTTTTTCAATAACATACCGGCTAATGATCTCCGGAAAGCCCAGATATGTCACCCTTAAGGCCAAAAAGATCGAGGAAAAGGGAAATGAGTTCCTTCTTTTTGGAGTAAACGATGTAGATACGCAGGTTAAGAAGGACCAGGAATACGCCTATAATCTCGCGGTTGCAAGGAATAAGTGGGGCATTGATTCTTTGACAGGCGTAAAGAATAAAAACGCCTTTAATGAATCGGAAACGCTTATAAATGATGCTATCCGAAACGGAAACGGACAAAGCTTTGCTATTGTCGTATTTGATCTAAATAATCTAAAGGAAGTGAATGACAGATTTGGACACAGCGCCGGCGATGAACTTATTAAGAAAGGATGCAGGCTGATCTGCGATGTATTTGCCCACAGTCCCGTCTTTAGGATAGGAGGAGACGAGTTCGCGGCTCTTGTAAGGGAAAGCGATTACGAAAATCTCGATGAACTTATGCAGAATTTCTATCTGATAAATCTTGAAAACAAGAAAAGCGGAGATGTTGTTGTGGCGGCAGGAGCGGCAAAATATCAGGGCGACAGATATGTTGAGGATGTATTTAAGAGGGCCGATGCCGAAATGTACGAGAACAAAAAGTTACTAAAGAAGCTCTAGTATTTTGACTTTTTATCCCGTTTACTATATGCTTATCAGATGGGCGTGCCTTGGCATAGTAAAGTATTAAAGGATTTTTGATATGTGGATCGCAGAAAATTGGAAAGATTACGAGGTTATAGACACCTCTGACGGAGAAAAGCTTGAAAGATGGGGTGAGTATAATCTCGTAAGACCCGATCCCCAGGTTATCTGGAGTACGGGACATGAAGATAAAAGGTGGAAGAAAAAGAACGGTCATTACCACAGATCCGCAAAAGGCGGAGGAGAGTGGGAGTTTTTTAATCTTCCCGAGGAGTGGGAGATAGGGTATCCTTTGGTTAACGGAATCGTTTCAAAGGAGCTTACTTTTCACTTAAAACCCTTTGCTTTTAAGCATACGGGAGTTTTCCCGGAGCAGGCCGTTAACTGGGAATGGACCAGCGGAATAATAAAAAGGGCGATAGAAAGCGGAAAAAGAGATCTTGCAACCAGGGATTTCGCGGAAGGAAAGCCTTTTAAGGTTCTCAATCTTTTTGCCTACACCGGAGGAGCAACGATGGCGGCCGCGGCAGCAGGCGCCCATGTAACTCATGTTGATGCGGCAAAGGGAATGGTGGCCTGGGCAAAGGAAAATGCCGCTTCTTCGGGCCTTTCGGAAGCTCCCATCAGATGGCTGGTGGACGACTGTACAAAGTTTGTCGAAAGAGAGCTAAGACGCGGAAATACCTACGACGGAATTATCATGGATCCTCCTTCTTACGGAAGAGGACCCAAGGGTGAGATCTGGAAGATTGAGGAAAGTATCTGGCCTTTTGTGCAGTTAGCTGCGCAGTTACTCAGCAAAGATGCGTCCTTCTTCCTTATCAATTCCTATACTACGGGTCTCCAGCCTGCGGTACTTACTTATATGATAGAAAGCGCGGTAAGGGCAGAGCGCGGAGGATGTGTGGAAAGTTCTGAAATAGGGCTTCCAGTAAGCGTAAGCGGCCTTGTTCTTCCCTGCGGAGCGTCGGGAAGATGGTCCTCTTTAGGCTAAGTCTAGGGGAGATACTTAGTGTTTTTGAAAGAAATATGATCGGTTAGGATTTTATATAGATGAGTATTTTAAATGTGGAGCATCTGACTCACGGATTCGGAGACAGGGCGATTTTTGAAGATGTATCCTTCAGATTACTTAAGGGAGAGCATATCGGACTTATCGGAGCCAACGGCGAAGGTAAGTCCACATTTATGAATATAATTACGGGAAAGCTTCAGCCCGACGAGGGAAAGATTGAGTGGGCTAAAAATGTAAGAGTCGGCTATCTTGATCAGCATACCGTCCTTGAAAAGGGAATGACGATAGAGAGCGTCCTAAAGAGCGCCTTTGATTTCCTTTATGATATGGAAAAGGAAATGAACGATATTTATGAAAGCCTCGCGGAGGCCGATCCCGAAAAGATGGATGAACTTATGGAAGAAGCCGGAACGCTTTCGGACCTTCTTACGATGCATGATTTTTATATGATAGATGCGAAGGTAGAGGAGGTGGCAAGGGCCCTCGGTATCCTTGACCTTGGTCTTGACAGGGATGTTACGGAGCTTTCGGGAGGTCAGAGAACAAAGGTTTTAATGGCAAAGCTTCTTCTTGAAAAGCCGGACATCCTTCTTCTTGACGAGCCCACCAACTATCTGGATGCAGAGCATATAGAGTGGCTTAAAAGGTATTTGAACGAGTACGAGAATGCATTCATCCTGATCTCCCATGACATACCTTTTCTTAACAGCGTTATCAATCTGATCTACCATATGGACAACCGCAAGCTTGAAAGGTACGTGGGTGATTACGACAAGTTTAAGGAAGTCTACGAGATGAAAAAGTCCCAGCTGGAGGCCGCTTACAATAAGCAGCAGCAGGAGATCAAGGACTTAAAGGACTTTGTCGCAAGAAACAAGGCGAGAGTCGCAACGAGAAATATGGCTATGTCCCGCCAGAAAAAGCTGGACAAGATGGATGTCATAGAGCTTGCGGCGGAAAAGCCAAAGCCGGAGTTTAACTTTAAAGAGGCAAGGACGCCGGGTAAGTATATTTTTCAGACTAAGGATCTTGTCATCGGTTACGATAAGCCTTTATCAAGCCCGCTTACTCTTGAGATGGAGAGGGGCAGCAAGATCGTTCTTACCGGCGCAAACGGTATCGGAAAGACTACCCTTTTAAAGAGTATTTTAGGGCTTATAAAGCCGCTTTCGGGAAGCGCCGAGCTCGGAGATTATCTTGAGATCGGATATTTTGAGCAGGAGATGGATCAGAGCATCACAACAACCTGTATCGAGGAAATCTGGCAGACCTTCCCGGGCTTTACACAGTATGAAGTAAGAAGCGCCCTGGCAAAGTGCGGGCTTACAACAAAGCATATAGAGAGTCAGGTTCGCGTTCTCTCGGGAGGAGAGCAGGCGAAGGTACGTCTTTGTAAGCTTATCAACAAGCCTACGAATATTTTGCTCCTTGACGAGCCCACAAACCACCTTGATGT
>JAFPRD010000008.1:0-6183 GCA_017401005.1 Lachnospiraceae bacterium | reverse complement strand
GAATCGTCAACTTGAGCATCCGCTTTTTCCATCTCTGACTCTAATACTTGTCCTATTCCTTGCTTTCCAGAGACAGAGTGGGACCCAATTGATGAATCCGAGCACCCCACCAAACAGATCATCGCTCCGGCTAACACACATATGCACAATAACTTCTTTTTTGTCATTTTCGTCCTCCGGTTATCTTCCTCCGGTTATCTTTCCTATTACCCAGCAGATTCCGAATACAACCACGTCTACGGCAACGATGGTGGAGCCGATAGGTGTCTCGGCGAGGATTGAGACTATAAGTCCCAAAAGAGCGCAGATAACGGATATAATAGCAGAGAAAATTGTAACCTGCTTAAAGTTTCTGAATATCCTCATAGCCGAAAGCGCAGGGAATATTACGAGCGCGGAAATGAGGAGTGAACCTACAAGGTTCATAGCCAGTACTATTATAACAGCAATTACGATAGCAATCAAAAGATTGTAGGCATTGGTTTTAACTCCGCTCGCCTTTGAGAAATCTTCATCGAAGGTCACGGCAAATATCTTGTTGTAGAAAAAGATAAATATAGCCACAACCAGCACAGAAAGCACAATGCAAAGGATAACTTCCTTCGGCTTAAGAGTAAGTATTGAGGTTGCTCCGAAAAGCGTACTGCACACATCTCCCGAAAGGTTTGAGGAGGTGGAAAATACGTTCATGATAAGGTAGCCGAAAGCAAGCGCTCCGACACTTATCATCGCGATAGCGGCATCACCTTTTATCTTCGCATTATTGCCTTTTCTAAGGAGCAGTACAGCGCTTAAAACCGTTACAGGAAGTATAAGTAGCATATTGTTGGTCAGCTTAAGGACCGTAGCCACAGCCATAGCTCCGAAAGCTACGTGCGAAAGACCGTCTCCGATATAGGAAAAGCGCTTAAGCACAAGGGTCACCCCAAGAAGGGATGAACAAAGAGCAATAAGTACCGCTACGATTATGGCATATCTTACAAAGGGGTACTGGAGATACATAATAAGCTTGTCAATCATCTTTTTATACCTCCTCTCCCAAGAAATTGCGGCCAAGACTGCTTTCAAGGTAGTCCTTTTTTGTGCCGAAATAAATCGTCTCTCCGATGTGGAGAATATGGCTTGCATACTTTAAGGCCGCAGAAATATCGTGCGAGATCATAATAATACTGATTCCCTCTTTATTAAGACTCTCGATCAGCGCATACATCTCCGCCGTCACCTTGGGATCGAGTCCCGCTACGGGCTCGTCAAGAAGAAGGAGCTTTCCCGTCGCGCAAAGGGCCCTCGCTAAAAGGACGCGCTGCTGCTGACCGCCTGAGAGCTCTCTGTAGCATCTGTCTTTAAGATGAGTGATCCCCATCTTTTCCATATTATCTTCCGCGAGCTTTTTCTCCGCCTTGTTATAAAAAGGTCTGAGACCGGTCTTTGCCTGGCATCCCGATAAAACAATCTCTCTTACCGCTGCGGGGAAATCTCTCTGTACAAGAGTTTGCTGAGGCAGATAGCCTATATCCTTTTTCGTAAGTTCGTCTCCGAAAGTGATAGTTCCGCCATATGGCTTTTGAAGTCCAAGAAGCGTCTTCATCAAAGTCGTTTTACCGGAACCGTTTTCGCCAACGATACACAAATAATCGCCCTTATTTATTTCAAATGATAAATCCGTTAATATAGCCTGATTATCGTATCCCAGCGACAGACTATCTGCTTTCAGCAGTGCCATTTTAAAATCCTCCGATTAATTGAGAGCTTTCTTTAAAACCTCAAGATTGCTCATCATAATTCCGAGATATGTCGCACCTTCCTTCACATCTTTAGATGTGGTAGACTGCATAGAGTCAAGCGTAAGTACGTCCATATCCTTGCCATTTGTGTTATTGATAATTGTATCTGCGATTTCTGTCTTTGTTCCCTCAATCTTCATTACATGCTTTAAGCCAAGTTCATCGACCTTATTTGCAAGGAACACGATGGTCTCAAAGCTTGCTTCGGTCTCAGCCGAGCATCCTACAAAGGCAGCGTAATAATCGAGTCCGTAGTCGTCCACAAGGTATCTAAAGGGGAATCTGTCGCCGAACAAAACTGTTTTGTTGGTAGCACCGGCAACAACTTCCTCGTACTGCTTATCAAGGTCTGCAAGTTCTGCTTTGTAAGCATCAAGGTTTGACTTATAGGTTTCTGCGTTAGCAGCATCAATCTTTTCAAGCCCTGCCTCGATAGCATCGCAGATCACAGCGGTATTCTTAAGGGAGAGCCATACATGCTCGTCAAACTCTATCTCTCCCTCTTCATGCTCATGGTCGTGGTCATCTTCATGGTCATGCTCTTCGCCCTCTTCATGGTCGTGATCCTCGTCCTCATGGTCATGCTCCATGCCTTCCTTAACTTCCTCGGCCTTTACACTCTCTCCGAGGGTCTCAAGAAGATTTATAACAACCATATCTTTATTCTTTGCTTCCGAGAGAGCATCCTCTACCCACTCATCGGATTCGCCGCCTACATATATAAACATATCGCAGTCGGAAATCTTAGCGATGTCAACCGCAGTAGGCTGATAGCTGTGAAGGTCCACCCCATTGTCAAGAAGCATAGTAACATCGATATTGTCGATATCCCAGGCGATATTCTTTACCCAGTCATACTCAGGGAAAATAGTTGCAACAACGCTTATCTTACCGGAAGCATCTCCGGCTGCCGATGAATTTGTTCCGCATCCCGCAAGGCAGGTTACTGCATAAAAAGCTACTAAAATAGCTGAAATAATCTTTTTCATAATTGCTCCTTAATGATCATATCTTTTTTATATTTATCGCTTACAATACATATATTTATCAGATCAATCATTAAGCCTTACTTTGTATGAGACCAAAGATCTTTCCGCACATACAGATTTAAATCCGGCCGCTTCGAGTATTGTCGCAAATACTATTCCGAAGGCTAAAAAGATCGGCGTTGCAAAATTAAGAATTTTGACGCTTGCCTCACATATGCTTAATACCTCGCAGATAGGACAGTCTTCTCCGCTACAGTCATGGTGAAATTCTTCGCCCGATATGTATGACGAGAAAAGGACCATGAACATAAAGCAAAGAACAAAGATTCCCGCAACGGCTATCTTAGCGATGTCTATTCTGTTTTCTTCGTTTCTTCTTTTTGACATTTCTCACATATTCCGTACAAAACTGTTCTTGATGGATCGATCTTAAAGTTGTGATGACCCAAAAGGTGGTGTTCCAGCTCCTGCATCTCGTTGCACTTAAGATGGATAAGCCTTCCGCAGTTCTCACACTTTAAATGAATGCAGGAAACCTTTTCCTCTTCAGATTCATCCCCAATATACTCGTAGCAAGCTGAGCTGTTGACATCAACTATATACTTGTTGACAAGCCCCTCCTCCACGAGTTTATCCATCTGCCTGTAAATAGTCGACTGGCCCACAGAAAGCCCCATATCGCGGATATGGTCATTCATATCGGCGATGGTAACATGCCCGTCTTTTTTAGACTTTAGGAAGTCTAAAATAATCTCTTGCTGTTTAGTTTTATATTTTGGTCTAATTCCCATTTTCTATCCTTCATAAACTTCAGTTTTAAAAGCAAAATTGAGAATCGTTCCCAAAATCAATTTGAGAACCATTCCCAACTTTACTACCAATCCTTATTTTTGTCAATGAAATAATTGACTTTTAAGAAAAAAATCAGGGAGCTTTTCGCTCCCTGATTAATAATAATGTCTTTTTGATAAAAGCTTATCGTTTACTCTTCCTCAGAAGACTCGGCTGCTGCAACAGCATCTGCATTCTCAGCACCGTCCTCAACCTCTTCGAACTCATCGAAATCGATGGTGTCGATGGTGTTGTCGGTAGAGAGGGCAGTATTGCGGTATCTTCTAAGACCGGTACCTGCAGGAATAAGTTTACCGATGATAACGTTCTCCTTGAGTCCGATAAGGGGATCGATACGTCCCTTAATAGCTGCATCGGTAAGAACCTTGGTGGTCTCCTGGAAGGATGCTGCTGACATGAAGGAGTCAGTTGCAAGAGCTGCCTTGGTAATACCAAGGATGATTCTCTTTCCTTCAGCGGGCTGCTTGCCTGCTTTAACAAGCTCTTCGTTGGTGTCTTCGAATTCTACGAAGTCAACCATAGTTCCGGGAAGATATGAAGAATCTCCGCTCTCATCCACGCGAACCTTCTTGAGCATCTGACGTACAAGTACTTCGATATGCTTATCTGCGATATCAACACCCTGGAGACGATATACACGCTGAACTTCTCTAAGGAGGTAATCCTGTACGGCTCTGATACCCTTAATGTTCATAAGGTCATGAGGATATACTGAACCTTCGGTAAGCTCGTCACCTGCCTCAAGCTCCTGTCCGTCTACAACCTTGATACGTGATCCGTAAGGGATAAGGTATGCCTTACTTCTGGGCTGTCCGTTCTCGTCGACACCGGAAACAACAACTTCACGCTTCTTCTTTGTATCTCTGATTTCAACGGTTCCGCCGAAGTCACAGATAATAGCAAGTCCCTTGGGCTTTCTTGCCTCGAAAAGCTCCTCGACACGGGGAAGACCCTGTGTAATGTTATCTCCTGCAACACCTCCGGTGTGGAATGTTCTCATGGTAAGCTGTGTACCGGGCTCACCGATGGACTGTGCTGCGATGATTCCGACTGCTTCACCTACCTGTACGGGCTCGCCGGTAGCCATGTTAGCACCGTAGCACTTAGAGCAGATACCATTCTTTGAGCGGCAGGTAAGGATTGTACGGATCTTAACCTTGGTAACAGGATTTCCGTCTTTATCAACGCCATCCTTTAAGATAGCAGCTGCTCTTGCGGGAGTGATCATATGATTCTTCTTAACAAGAACCTTTCCGTCCTTGTCGCAGATATCTTCGCAAGATGTTCTTCCGGTAATACGGTCCTTAAGGCTCTCGATGGTTTCTTTACCATCCATAAATGCCTTTACGGTCATTCCGGGGATCTCGTCTCTTCCTACTGCACAGTCATCATCGTGAATAACGAGCTGCTGGGATACGTCTACCATTCGACGGGTAAGGTATCCGGAGTCTGCTGTACGGAGCGCTGTATCGGAAAGTCCCTTACGAGCACCGTGAGCTGAAAGGAAATACTCCAGAACGTCAAGTCCTTCACGGAAGTTTGACTTAATAGGAAGTTCGATGGTGTGACCTGATGTATCCGCCATAAGTCCACGCATACCTGCAAGCTGCTTGATCTGCTGGTTGGAACCACGGGCACCGGAGTCAGCCATCATGAATATGTTGTTGTATTTATCAAGTCCCTTAAGAAGGCTCTCGGTAAGCTGAGCATCGGTCTTGTTCCAGGTCTCGATAACAAGACGATAACGCTCTTCCTCGGTTGAAAGACCACGACGATATCTCATAGCGATCTCATCAACGGTATTCTGTGCCTTTGCAAGGAGCTCAGGCTTGTCAGCAGGCACGGTCATATCTGAAATAGATACGGTCATAGCTGCTCTTGTTGAATACTTGTAACCGATTGCCTTAACATCATCAAGAACCTCAGCGGTCTTAAATGCACCATGGTTGTTGATGACTCTCTCAAGGATCTGCTTAAGCTGTTTCTTACCAACAAGGAAATCAACTTCGGGCTTTAAGAAATCTTCAGGGTTGGTTCTGTCAACATATCCAAGATCCTGAGGAAGGATTTCGTTGAAGAAAAGTCTTCCGAGGGTAGTTGATACGGTACCTGTGATGATCTCGCCCTTAGCGTTAGCCTTGCTTACACGTACATTTACTCTTGAATGAAGAGTGATGTATCCGTTCTCGTATGCAAGGATAGCTTCGTTCATATCCTTGAAATTCATTCCCTCACCGGGCTCAGGTCTCTTGTCTCCGACAGAAAGACCTCTCTCCTGAGTCAGATAGTAAATACCAAGTACCATATCCTGTGAAGGAACGGCAACAGGGCCACCGTCTGAAGGCTTAAGGAGGTTGTTAGGTGAGAGGAGAAGGAATCTACACTCTGCCTGCGCCTCTACTGAAAGAGGAAGGTGAACAGCCATCTGGTCTCCGTCGAAGTCTGCGTTGAACGCGGTACATACGAGGGGATGAAGCTTGATTGCCTTACCTTCAACAAGGATGGGCTCGAAAGCCTGGATTCCAAGTCTGTGAAGTGTAGGAGCACGGTTAAGCATT
>JAFPRD010000058.1:0-14671 GCA_017401005.1 Lachnospiraceae bacterium | reverse complement strand
GTGACCGGATATAAATATAAGGCCTATTACCGGGATCCTCTGCAGTATATTATCCGAGTTGATCTTTTCAAGGAAAGTATAAAGGGGCGGTATGATTGAATCATGATAAAATCCGCATTCGTACATGTAACCGGCCCATGCCGTCTGAACATACCCGTGTCCCGGATTATCCTTACCGTATACCCAAAGGCACGTTCTGTCAGCCGCGTAGAGGTATCCCGCGTTCTGAGCCAAAAACGCATTGATGTATTCGTCGGGATAGTCCTTTAAAAGCCGGAAGTATGTGGACAAAGTTTCCTTTGGATAATTTACCGCAAACCATGTGTTTACATGTCTCTTAACAGGATCCGATATTAGGGGATCGTATTCTCTCCAAGCCTCATCAAGGATAAAGTTGTCGATCACTTCCATATCCCTTGGCTTCATATCCTGTACATTAAATACCGTACATCTGGCAAGTTGCTGAACAGGTATGCTAAGCATTTCCCTTTGATCTTTTTGAGTTACGTTCCAAACCTTTCCCGCGAGAGCTACCAAAAGCATGGATATAACAAGTCCCGTAAGCGTCGTCAAAACCAATCTGAGATAGAATATATGATCCAGTTTCTTTTTTAGAAGCTTAACCAAGAATACCGCAAGGATCACAAAAAGTACCGCCATTACGGCATATCTCGCATTATTTCTAAAAGCTATCGACACAATCAGATATAATATATAGAAGATATCCTCATTTTCGGGCTTAAGTTCATTTCTCTTTTTATAGACAAAATAAACCATCAGCATCATAGCCGGAAGATAGGTTGCCGCAAAAAGAGCTGCCTTTGTAACCGAGAGTCCCATAAACACATTATATGGAAACAATGCACCGAAAGCAGTCAAAATCCAGTGCCAGACTTTTCCGCATCTCATCTTTCCCGCCAGATGGATACAATAAGCGAAAGCGCCGGAGAGACATAAAAGCTGAAACACAACGAAAAATGCCATTCCACTGTTGATATTCCCTATACTGTCTCCGAACTTCAAAAACAGTTCCAGGAGTTTTGTGTGAAGAACCGGATGGTGGTCGTTATAGGCGCCGTTAAAAATCTGCTCTACCTGAATATAAGCGTCGTAGGCGCAGATTCCGGGAAAGTACGCAAGGAAAGCCGGCACATACGAAACAAGTATGATCAGCCAGGAAAGGGAAGCGCTTGGAAGGGGCTCTGATGACTTGTCTCCCAGAGTTCTGTATCCTTCCACAAGCCATCCGTCCTCATACTTTGCAAATACGGCCGCCTGCTTTTTCTCGTTTCTGAAATGAAGGGCATATCCCATAAATATACCAAGTAAAAATCCCGGTATCAGACTGCCGAATAGTACAATAAGGCAGGTTAAAAGATTCCAATCAAGCCTCGGATTCTTCGAAAGCATAAATCCCGAGATCTGAAAAGCAAAAAATATTGAGTTTATGATTGAAAAGAGGACACAGCCCCTGTTTTTAAGAAGCTTCATTTACTACCTTACCTTAAATCTGTTATAATAACTGTGCTATGAATACCTTTAATCCAAACACAAAAAGTTCATCTGTTCCCGGCTTCTACCGTTTTGCGGATACATTCGGAAGATGGTTTTTCCTCCTTTTTTCCGCCATTCTTACGGTTACAGCCTGTTTTTCAACTGCTTTTATTACGGACATTTCCTCACAGATCGTTTTGTTTAAAACGGATCTCCCCTGGCCGGGTGTCTTTATTGTTGCCCTTTTGGTTTTCCTTTTCTATCTCTTCGGAAAGCTTTTCGGGAAAGACAGCGCCCTTAGGGACAGGTTGTTTCTTTTTCTTTCCCTTACCGTAATATTCGTACTCGGCTCTTTGTTTGCCGTCTTTGGAAGAAGCGTTCCCGCCGCTGACGGGATGACGGTTTATTATATGGCCGAGATGGCATCCACAGGAGACCTTAGCTTTATTACCGGATCGGATTCCTACCTTTCCTTCTATCCCCACCAGATCGGCTTTGTAACTTTCCTCGCCCTTCCGATTAAACTCTGGAATATGCTTGGAACAAGTCTCGATGCCTTCCATATGCTCAAAATAATCAACTGCTTTATGGCCTGCGGCGCCGTTCTTTTCCAGTACTTTACCTTAAAGAGAATCTGTCCGGATAAGTTAAATAAAAGCTATGTTTGCAATACTTATCTTTTACTTGTTGTCTTAAATGTTCCT
The DNA here is from genome assembly GCA_017401005.1 of Lachnospiraceae bacterium. GTDB lineage: Bacteria > Bacillota > Clostridia > Lachnospirales > Lachnospiraceae > AC2028. Next base: position 12,473 of record JAFPRD010000058.1, on the reverse strand, counting down.
TTTATAATGTACACTTCCTTTGTGTACGGAGAAATGCCTTCAGTCTTTGCACTTTCCGCGGCAATCTATTTTCTCTCGCTTTTTATCGACAAAGTAAGTGGTGGCGCGCTTATTAAGAAACTGATACCTTCGGCTATCGGGGTTATTCTCTTTTCAACGCTTGCCGTATTTTTCAGAAAAAACTGCCTTGTTTTTGTAATAGCTCTCTCCATAGTTCTTGTAGCCGAGCTTATAAAAACCAAAAAGCCGATCATAGTTTTAGTTCTTGTTCTAACTGTTGTCTGCTCCCTTGAAATTCTTCCGCTTACCATAAAAGTCTACGAAGGGATTTCCGGCGGAAAGCTCTTATCCGGCGTAACTCCCACATCCTACTTTGCTATGGGTATGCAGGAAGCGGAAAGAGGATGCGGCTACTACAACGGCTTCAATTACATTACTTACGAAGAGAGCGGTTTTAACACGGACCTTGCCAATAAGATCAGCCGCGACGCAATCTTAGAAAGACTTGAGTATTTCAAAGAACATCCTGATTACACTATCAGATTCTACCTGAAAAAATACCTGTCACAGTGGTCCGACGGAACATATTCCGTAAGACAATCCACATGGGCCGAATCCGGAGGACGTATCGATCCGATTCAAAAAATCTACACGGGAACCTACGGGAAATATTTCGTGGGCTATTGCGACGCATACCAGCTTCTCATTTACCTTGGCACATTTCTTTTCTTCCTTCGCTCCGTAATATCAAGGAAAAAAGGAAAAGAGCCATACAGCTTTTCAGTGCTCCTCGGAATCATATTCATCTTCGGGTGCTTTTTATTCCATATGGCTTGGGAAGCAAATTCCCGCTATATCTTCCCCTGCAGCGTATTCTTCCTTCCCTACGCGGCGATGGGGCTTTGCAATTACAAAACCTCATATAAGTAAATATAGTAAGTGTAATCATATGAATCAAAGGTTTCACACAGCTTAAATCCCTTTGCTTCGGCCTCTGCGATCTCTCCTGCCGATAAAATAAACCGGCAGCCAAGATCCTTAAGGGCCGAAGTATTTAATTCCAGATTGTCGTAATGGGCATGCTCATATTTTGTCATAAGGCGTATTCCGTAGTATTCCGATGAAAGCAGATAGCATCTGTTCCCCCAGTTATCGAAGTATACCCTATTGTAGTCATTTTTCTCCAGCTCTTTTGCAATTACATTTCTGAATCTGTGTTTATACGAGAGCTCGTAGTTGTTCGAGTATCCGTCAATTGTGTAAAAGCCGTTGTATAAAGCTACGGATGGCTCTATTCCCAGAGACCCAACCCTGTATGAGCTTTGCTCAAGACCATACTCGTCTTTTATGAAATCTGAAACCTCTTTAAATTCAGCCTCACAAAAGAAATCATCCCAGGTAAGGGCTGTGGACTGTTTTCTTACAAACTCCATGGCGTTTTCCTTAAACTGGCTTTCTTTAAGAACATAACCCGCCGTGGGAAGAAGCGTTACTAAAAATACGACCAGGCCTATCTTGTACTTAGGGAATCTCTCGGTCAGAATTGCCCCGAAGAGCGTAAGAATCGTATACCAGATAAAAGGGTACAGCCAATAAAATCTGTCTACCTGAAAAGCTTTTATAGCTCCCGTTTTTCCGTTTAAGAAGCGAACCACAGGCTCACTGCTCATAAACGCGGAGAACAGTGCAATGAGAAACGCCAATGTAACTCCTATCGTGAGCGCAACATAATACTTGTTAACTTTTCTTGATGCTATAAATCCCACAATAGTCAGGAAGGCAAGTATAAATATAAAAAAGTGCAGACTCGGAACCGCGTCGGACCCCTTTACAAAAAGCTCGATAAACTTATCTATAAAATTCTCAGAGTTTAATATGACTTCACTTTTATGGGAGAGAAAGCCTTTGTCCGGGTTTATTATCTGGACAATAAGATTCTTGTTAAATACGAGGAATATTCCGCATAAAAGCGCGAACCCTCCCCAGATTCTAAAAAGTCCGCTCATTCCTATCTTTGTCTTTTTGCTCGTTGCCGAAGCTATTATCGCAGCAAGCATATATACCGCGCAAACAGCGTATCCGCAAAGTACTAAAGATGAAAATACGCAATATAGGGCAATGGATAAATATGAAACAACAAAAACTGCTGTTCTTCTTCCGCTGCTTTTATACTCTTTACTTCCGAAATTTCCAAGATTGTAAAATGAAAGAGCGACGAGAGGTATTCCCGAAACGCTTATTCCGTATACGGTAAAGAAAGGCAAAAGAGAGAAAAGCACCGCGCTGCAAAGACTTATCAGCTTTTTCCCGGTAAGGCGTACGCTCCAAAAATACATTCCAAGGAAGCCGATAAGCGTAACAAAAAACTGATTAATAAGATAAGCGTATAAAGGACAAAAAAGCTTAAAGAAAACCAGCGTACCGTAGGATGGCGGAGTAAGTGCCTGAGCGGGGATTCCTCCTAAGAATTCGGGGAAAACCGAAGTCCCTGTAAACAAATATCTGCTTCCGAGGATATATGCCACAAGCTCTCCGTCAAGCTGTTCATGCACATCTATTACGCAATTTTTTCCTAATATAAAGAATGGAAGGTTTGTCAGAATTACTATGAGAACCCCGATAGTCGGGAATAAATAATCCGTAAAACAAGAAGGGTGACGAGAATTCTTCTCATCACCCGGATAACCATTGCTTAATCCGGTTTTTGCAAATCTGTCTTTCTCCATAATTTACCGATCAAGCTTTTAAGCTAAAACGAGATCCCCCTTTTAATACTCAAAAACAAGCGCCGTATAAGGCGGTACATCTACTGTAAGAGAATACTTTTGCAGGCAGCAAGGCTGCTTTACGGCCATAATCTCATCCGGAACCCGGTTCCCCCATCCGCCGTAAATCTCATCATCCGAGTTAAGTACAAGCTTGAATTTCTTGCACTTGGGCGCGGGAACAACATAGTTCTCCCACTTTATGGGAGTCATATTGAGAATAAACAAAAGCTCTCTTTGGTCGGACTGTGCCCTGCGGACCCATGTGTAGATACTTCTGTCCGCATCATCGGCGTTCATCCATTCGAAGCCCTTCCAGCTATTGTCTATTTCATACATGCAAGGGTACTTTCTGTACAGAGAAAGAAGGTCTCTGACGTATGCCTTCATACCCGCATTGTTCTTTTCTCCAAGAAGGAACCAATCAAGTTCCCTCGCTTCGCTCCACTCCCTCTCCTGGCCGAAATCCTGGCCCATGAAAAGGAGCTTCTTGCCTTCATGTCCAAACATATAAGTATATCCGACACGAAGATTTGCGTATTTATCAACCTGATATCCGGGCATCTTATTTACCATAGAACATTTAAGATGCACAACCTCGTCATGTGACAGAGGCAGGATATAGTTTTCGCTTTCGTTATATGTCATGGCGAAGGTAAGAGCGTGGTGATCCCCTTTTCTGTACACGGGATCCAGCTTCATGTATTCGCAAAAATCATGCATCCAGCCCATGTTCCACTTAAAGGCAAATCCAAGACTCTCATCATCTCCGATCTGTCCCGTAACATGAGGCCATGCGGTTGACTCCTCGGCAATAGTAAGAAATCCCGGATATGTTCCCCTTACAACGGAATTCAGATGATGGAAGAATGTTATCGCATCAAGGTTCTTGTTTCCGCCGAACTTATTGGGAACCCACTGTCCGTCCTTTTTGCCGTAATCAAGATAAAGCATACTTGCCACTGCATCTACACGGATTCCATCAATATGGAATTCCCTGAGCCAGAAAAGGACATTGGCTATAAGGAAATTGCTGACTTCCGGTTTTGCATAATTAAAGATCTTTGTTCCCCAGTCGGGATGTTCCCCAAGTCTGGGATCCGGATGCTCGTAAATGCACTGTCCGTCAAACGCCGCAAGTCCATGGGCATCCGTGGCAAAATGCGCCGGAACCCAGTCAAGGATTACTCCGATTCCGTTTTTGTGGAGTTCATTAACAAGATACATGAAATCCTTAGGCGTTCCGTATCTTGAGGTCGGCGCATAGTATCCTGTCACCTGATAACCCCAGGAACCGTCAAAGGGATGTTCCGCAATGCCCATAAGTTCAATATGGGTATACTTCATATCCTTTAAGTACTCTATAATCCTCTCGGCAAATTCCTTGTAATTATAGAATCCGTCTTCCGTGCCGTTGGGATGCTTCATAAACGAACCGATATGGCATTCGTAAATAGCCATTGGTTGTTTATTTATCTCTTCAATACTTCTGTTATCTCTGTCCTTGATCCACTTGGCATCTTCCCATTTAAAGCCTTCCATATCGGCAACAACAGACGCCGTACCGGGACGAAATTCCGCCTGATTTGCATAAGGGTCGGCTTTGTACAGCTTTCTTCCGTCCGCAGTATGGATCAGATATTTATACATTTCTCCGGGACCGATCTCCGGAACAAACGCTCCCCAGATTCCTACAGGTCCCAGCTTTTTCATCGGATGTGAATCTTCATTCCAGCCGTTGAAAGAACCTACTACGTTAACCCCCTGCGCATTAGGCGCCCATACTGCAAAGTAAACGCCCCTAACTCCCTTTTCCACGGAGATGTGAGCCCCGAGTTTTTTGTAGATTTCGTAATGCGTACCGTTCCCAAACAGGTACTGGTCATCTTTTGAAATCTCGACCTTCGCGATTTTGGTCGCTTTAGACTTCACAGCTTTTTCCTTAACAGTTCCCTTTACTCTTGCCATCTCTTTCCCCTTTATCTGCTTAACCGAAATCCTTTTCCCCAAGGATTATCATGTCCTCATCATCATAACGTTTGCCCAAAAGGACATCGAAGAAATGTCTTGCGGATTTCTTCCGAACGTTATTAATCGCATTATCAACGATCTCTCTAACTTCCACGATGTTAACAGAGTGTGTGGCTGTTTGTCTTAAAGTTATCTGAGTATGAAGCGCCAGCATACCCATTTCATCAATGGAGTATTCTTTCTCGTACGCATACTTGACAGCAAAATCAGCAAGCTGTTCCGCGGTAAGAGGCTTTAAGTTCATCTTTACCGTAAAAAGATCCTCAAGCTTTGGCGCACGCGCAAGAAGCTTTTCAATACTTCTCTCAGTGTCGATCAGGGTGACGATTATTCCAAGATTCTCGGTATCAAGACTCTTGTAGAGATCGTTTGCCGTCTCGGTCGACATCTTGCCTGCTTTTTCAATGATAAGTCCACCGCTTGCAAGCTGCTTTACAACGGTTGCCATCTTTTTATTGTTTAGCTTATCTCCGCCGATTCTTGCAACCTTTCCGGAGAAGTTGCTGTCAGTCTGTTTGATGTCCTTCATAATGGCTGTGGCAAGATCGGATGTATCATTGCCATCACCGCCTGTAAGGATAATATTTCCGGAGTACGAAGCCATCGTTGTTCCGTCGAGGATTCCCACAAGCTGCTTTCTTGCCGACTTACTCTGGATATAAGGACCAAAGAGTTCGTTCTCTTCCTTTGTAAGCTCTCTGACATCCACATCGTCATCATCCTCGGGAGTCTCGGCTTCCGCCTGCTTCTTGGCTTCTTCGTGCTTCCTCTCGTAGAACTCTTTTGTACGATTGGTGGCAGGAAGCTCTATTGTCTCCCTTGTGGGGTAAATGTCAAAGACATCGGAACTTGGCTCAGCTTCTGATTCTGCCTCGTCCTCAGTTTCCTCAGCATCCGTTTCCTCTGTGGCGGGCTCTTCAGCTCCGTCTGCTTCTTCTACACCGCTTTCATCATAGGTTTCACCTTCGTATGCGATGTCATAGCCTTCGGACTCGTAATATGCCGCCTCGTCCCCCTCTTCATAGTTTTCTCCGGAATAACCTTCTTCGAAAGTATCCTCGTATGTTTCTTCATAAGCTTCGGATTCTTCCTCGTAGGTCTCTTCTCCGGGCTCTGCGTAGGTTTCTTCAAAGGTTTCTTCTTCAGACGTGGTATAGTTTTCCTCGGATTCGCTTATCTCTTCGAGTTCCTCTACCTCGTCGGTATCTGTTATTACGTCGCTTGCATCTTCGGTCTCCGCGGTGGCTTCTAAACCTGCCTCCCCGGCCAAACCGGCTGCTTCCTCAATAGCAGCGCCTGTTAACGCTCCTGCTGCCTCTGCACCTATAGCAGCTTCTGCAGCTTCTGCAGCTCCCGCTACCGCTTCAACGGTCACTGCGGCCTCGGATGCTTCCGTATCCATCATAGCAGCAACTTCTGCTCCCATAGATGCATTGTCGGGAATGAATGTATTTATAACGATATCGCTACTTTCTATTCCGGGATGTGCCTCATCCTTATAATCTTTCTGCTCGGATTCCTTTTGAAGAGTTTCAAGAACACCGTTAAGCGCTGCTGCCTCAAACTCATCAAAGAGCTCGCCGGTCTGCTGCTTAACCTGCTCGTGGTACTGTTTGCGGTTAAGCTCTTCGTGTTCCCTCTTCATCCGGGCCCATTCAGCCATAACATCATTGATATTAAGCTGACCCGTGATCTGCTTATCTCTTGAAGGAGCTTCAGGCACAACAAATCGTATCTGTCCGTCTCCCTCCTGAGAAAGAACAGTTGCAATCTGCTCAGGGGGCTGCGCTGTCATAGCTTCTTCTCTGACTTCCTCTGCCTCCTCATCAAGCTGACTCGCAACCGCGCCGGGATCCATTGCCACGGTGTCATATACAAACATAGGCTCGAGAACTTTCTTCTTGAAATCGTCCTCAGGCTGTTCTTCCTTTTTCCGAAGTCTGTCCGCGACCGCTCCCAGATACTGGGTGTAATCAGCCGCAGGCTCCTCGTCGAAATTGTTCTCGGAGATTTCTTCCTCTACAGCCTTGTCCCAAGCATGGGGATCGAAGTCGATATGGGGAGGGATGTCGTCATCCTCGGATCCGGGAATCTCTTTTGTATCCGACTGCAAAACAGTCTGTTCATCAAATCCGATGATCTTCTTTGTATCTTTCTTGGCGAAAAATCCTTCATCTCCCATCATAGGGAGGGTGGTGGTCACGCCGTTTTCAAGAACCTGCTGAACGCCTTGGGCAAGGGCCTGCTGAAGATTGATGGTATTGTAATCTCCGACATCAACAGTCTTTACGTTAATTTCGGGCTCGGGAACATTTCCCTTGTAAACCTGGGTATGTCCGAGAGATAAAGCTACAGCCTCGTCGAGAGGAGTGACTTCTCCGATGGGAGCGCCTCCGCCCTGCGAATATATATCGGGAATAACCTTTGTCTCTCCGCCGTCTGCAGGGGCCTGCTGATTTCCGGATACTGCCTGGGGATTCCAAACCGTAGTTGCGGCGCCGGCAGCGTTTGAATTTCTCTTGCCTTCCCATCTGCTGTCGGATACGACGGAATCTATGCGATGGTTGTATAATTCCTGTTGCTTTTCATCGAGAGGCTGGTGAAGCATCTTAAGCTCCATCGCCATATCAACATACTTACCCTCTCCGAACCAGCTTATAAGCTCGTCGCACTCTTCAACGCACTTCGTTGCAAGACCGACTCTGTGGTAGAGATAAGCGAGGGTGTATGCCCACTTTTCTCTGTAGTCGCGCTTTTTAAGCTCTTCGAGAACCTCGATTCTCTCCTCCAAAGAAACTTCCTGCGCAACGTAAACTTTATACTGAAGAATATACTTACGAATGTCGTTTCCCGCTACCTGACAAAACTCCTTGTAGGTAGAGATGGCTCTGATAGTGTCCCCCGTACTTAAATAGAGTTCACAGAGAGAGTAAAGAATATCTTTTCCGCCGGGATACCTGTCGTAAGCGAGCTGTAAAAGCTCGATGGCATCCTCGTAACGCTTGTTTATCTTATACAGATCGCTGATGGTACACAAAAAAGTAGACTTTTTAACTCTACTCCAGTCTATCGTATCAGCTATTTCTGCAGCTTTTTCATATTGATTAGCGGCTATCAGGTCCCTAATTTCCTGCGCCCTGACTTTGTACTCATATTTATCCATGAATAAAACCTCGGTCAAACCACAATATATGTCCCCACAATCTCTGAAATTATACCATAGATTGTGGGGACATGTCTATATTCTTACTATATTATGGGGCCTGATTTGTTACAGAAATATTACACGAAATTTCTTTAATTTTTTTAGCAAAATTACGACTCCGATCTTTACATTTTCCTTCTTCTCGCCCAGATAACGATACCCGTAACAATAAGTCCGATGGGAAGGATCAAAAGAGTTACCAGCGCGGAGATAAGTATATCAAGCATCGTAGTCGATAAATATCCCAGATCAAAGCTCTTTGAAGGTATTGATATCGCGTTTTCCTTGTCAGAGTACTTTCCTACTGTGCTGATAAACACCTTTCTGTTGGCATTGCTTACCATGCTGTCCGCAGCATCCGTAAACATGGTTACCGAAGAGAACACTACCATCTCGGCAGTTTTTTCTTCGCCGCCCTCTTCTTCGGAAGAAACCGTTTTGACGGCGCTAACGCCAAGTACAAAGGGTCCTTCGATATCGCCCTCCTTACGCTCCTCGGTAGTCATACCCGTGTAATCCTCGCGTAAAAATGCCGAATCTGTAGAAGAGAGGAAAACTTCCGTAGTAACATCTTCGCTTTCCTCGTCAAGGACCTTTACCCCAACGTTATACGGAACAAAAAGATTGTAACCCGCTCCGTATACTTCCGCCGTCTGAACCGAGGGAAGAATAGTAGGGATCTCGTACATCTTAGATCCGTAGTAATGCGCCGAATCCTCTTCAAGAACGATTCCGGGTATCAAGGAAAGATTCATATATTCCATAAGTTCGGACAAGTTTTCCTGCACCTCTCCCGTAAGAGTAAGGGCAAGGATCACCTTTCCGCCTCTGTCAAGATAAGCTTTGATCTTATCAAGATCGTCATCCGAAAAGTCCCCGGTGGGTCCGCCGATGTAAAGGCAAGCGGCGTTCTCCGCCACTTCGGTGACATTCATCAGATTAAGAGATTCATACTCAATATTTGCTTTGCTTAAAGCGTTTTCATAGGCTTCATCAAGGGGAGTTTCCCCGTGACCCTCCAATACATAGATCACGGGCATATCGTCTGAGAGACAATAATCAATCGCTCCGGTGATCTGACCTTCCGCATCGTATCCGACTACATCCGAGTTGTAGCTGTAGGTTGAATAATCCATACTGTAGCTTTGCTCATATAGATCATTGTAATCAATAACCTTGCTTCTCTTACTTCCCGAAACAATAAGACTTCCTGAAGAGGGCGCCGTATCCGTATATCCCGCGTAGAATCTTGGATTAACCGATGGGTCGACGTAAGTTACACTTATCTTGTCCGAAAGCGCATCATATATGCTTAATGTCTTGGCAACGGATTCGTCGTACCCGTTTTCGGCTGAAAGTACATAAATATCGATATTTTCATCAAGTCCTGCAAGATATTTCTTTGTGTCCTCCGTTAATGAGTACATCTTGTTTGTCGTAAGGTCCGCAGTTAGGTATTTGTCTGCAAATTTTTCTCCGCCTATATTTATCAAGGCAAATGCAGCTATGGCGATCACCATAGAGCCGATATTTACGGATGAGAGCTTAAGATGCTTTTTGGAAACGCTGTATCTTCTCTTTTGGATCGACCTCACGGTTAAAAACACAAATAACGCAGCGAGAGAAACAAAATAAATAACCGGGCTTGCCTCTAAGGTTCCGTCCATAAAAGCTTCAAACCGTTTTGTCAGGTCATAGAATCCGAGGACCTTTGTTACGATATTTCCGCTTGACGAAATGATCGTGCAGACAGACTGCATCATATAGCCTAAAAACAAGGCTACAAAGGAAACGACCGCCGCGATTATCTGGTTCTCAAAAAGAGATGAAACAAACATGCCGATAGCGATAGATGCCGCGCCGAAAAGGAAGTAACCAAAAAGTGCAAGATACCCCTCACCCCAGCTGATCTCTCCGAATCTGCTCATTATAACAGGGAAAAGGCAGCTGACTACGCAGGGAATCGCAAAAACCGTAAGTCCGGAAAGATACTTTGCCAGAACAATCTTAACTACAGAAACCGGCGCTGTAAGTATCAGCTGATCCGTCTTATTTTTTCGCTCCTCTGCCAGCATACGCATGGTTAATATCGGGACGCTGATTATCATAAGAACGCCGCAGCTTTGAACCGCATATTGAAAATACGGATAATCGTAGTACATGTTGTAAACAACAAAATACAGTCCCATTAAAAAGATATTCGCCGCAATAAAAAGAAATCCTATCACGGTATGAAAATATGCACGCAGCTCACGTTTATATATAGCAAGCATTACTCTTCCTCCTTTGCGGCTTCGTCGCACTCAGTCAGTTCAAGGAAAATATCTTCAAGAGATCTTTCCTTTTTCTCCATACCGATAACCGCGATCCTGTTCTCGGAAAGCTTAAAGCTAAGCTCTTCCCTTACATCTGCCCCGTCTTTTGCAGACACAAGGATCTTAGCATTTCCGGACTCGTCCTGTCCGGAAAAGGCAGCTGATAATACCTGTGGCATCTGCTTTATGATATCCAAAGCAGTCTCCCCGCTTCCGATAACTGTGATCTCGATTCCCCCGGCATCTCCCATCATAGCGGATAGCTCTTCGGGAGATCCGTCAGCTACAAGCTTTCCCCCCGAAAGGATAAGGATGTGATCGCAAACTGCGCTTACTTCCGACAAAATATGGGAACTCAGGATTACCGTATGTTCCTTGCCCAGCTCCCTTATAAGGTCTCTGACCTCTATGATCTGTCTCGGATCCAGGCCAACCGATGGTTCGTCAAAGATCAAAACCTCGGGATTTCCAAGGATTGCCTGCGCCATTCCGACTCTCTGTTTGTAACCTTTGGATAGATTGCGTATCAGGCGGCTACTCATATCTGTGATGTTAGTTTGCTCCATCACCTTTTCTACCGCTTCTTTTCTCGAAGAGCTTTCTACCTTTTTAAGCTCAGCGACGAAATCAAGGTACTCCTTTACGGTCATATCAGCGTAAAGAGGGGGTAATTCCGGAAGGTACCCGATCATCGCCTTCGCCTTTTCAGGCTCCTTTAAGATATCTACGCCGTCTATCAAAACATCGCCGTCTGACGCAGCCACATACCCTGTGATCATATTCATTGTTGTGGACTTTCCCGCACCGTTCGGTCCAAGGAAGCCGTAGATCCGCCCCTTTTCTATCTTGAAAGAAAGACCATCCACGGCGGTATGATTTCCGTATTTTTTTGTAAGATTCTTAACTTCTATCATTTTAATCGCTCCTCCAAGTTCATCATTTTGAACTTTCCCTGCGTAGATTTAGTGATGTAAATGTGAAAATTCTGTGAAAATAGTTTTTTACTTCCACATTCAGAACTCCGCTTAACCTAAATAGATCAAGCGGAGCTGTTAATAACGGTATTTTTTATAAAAGATTGCTGAGAGCCGCGAACTGCTCTAAAGTAAGGGCTTCGCCTCTGATGGTTTCGGAAAGTCCCATCTTAGCAATCGCATTTTGAACATCTTCCTTTGACGCCTTTATTTCCGGAGCGTTTGAAAGCCCGTTAACAAGGGTCTTTCTCCTTTGGTTAAACGAAGCTCTGATAAGCGCAAACATCTTTTTGGCATCATCTACCTTAACCGGAGGTTCGGGGTATCTTGTAAGCCTGATCACGGCGCTTCCCACGTTAGGGCGAGGGATGAAGCAGTTGGGCGGTACATTTGCAACTATCTCGGGCCTAGCGTAATACTGAACCGCAAGAGACAGCGCTCCGTAATCCTTTGTTCCCGGGCCTACCTGCATACGGTCTGCAACTTCTTTTTGAACCATGATCGTAATATTATCAAGAGGAACTCCGCTCTCGAAAAGTCCCATGATGATAGGAGTCGTAATGTAGTAAGGAAGATTAGCAACAACCTTTATGGGCTTTCCGCCGTTTTTTTCCTCTGCCAGCTTTGCGATATCGACTTTTAAAATGTCCTCATTAAGGATAGTAACATTGTCATAAGCTGAAAGGGTTTCTTCGAGGATTGGGATAAGGTTCTTATCTATCTCAACCGCAACCACTTCTCTTGCTGATTCTGCAAGATACTGGGTCATGGTTCCGATACCGGGCCCGATCTCCAGAACCATGTCGTCTTTCGTTACGCCTGCTGCCGCAACAATCTTATCAAGCACATGGGTATCGATCAGGAAATTCTGACCGAACTTTTTCTGAAACCTAAAACCGTGTTTCTGTATTACATCTATTGTATTCTGGGGATTTCCCAAATTTGCCATTAATGAATTCTCCTTTGTTTGGAATCCATTTAATAGTAGCAGAATTCTATACTTGAATCAACCGTGCGGAATTTCCCATTACTCATTAATAAACTCATTTCTCCATTTGTTTAATTCTTCATCGAAACAAGCTCCAAAAGCCTCTTCAAATGTTTTATCACCATAGGCAAAGGCAAAGTAATTTGTTAGGGAGTAATTCTTTATTAGGTACTCGTCAAAAAAACCGGCCTGTTC
>JAFPRD010000057.1:0-1873 GCA_017401005.1 Lachnospiraceae bacterium | reverse complement strand
GGAAGATATCGCCCTCGTGGATATGGTGCTTTGCCTTCTCGACCATTTCGCAGTACTGTTCCTTGTTGAACAGAGGAGTGACTTCCGTGGTAAGGTGTCCCGCAGGTTCCTTCTTTCGTGTGCCGCTGCGGAGGATGTCCGCCATTTGCTGAAGTTCGAGTTTTGCCTTGTTGTAGCCTGTTTCGGGATCTTCAAGGGACATATTCGCAATGAGGATTATCTTCTGTCTGAAGTTGTCGAAAGCGATGACCTTGTCGAAGAGCATAAGGTCAACGTCCTTGAAGTTTTCCGTATCCTCTGTTTCGATACGGAGCTTTTTTTCTGTATATGCCAGGAAGTCGTATGAGAAATATCCCACGAGACCGCCTGTGAAAGATGGGAGATAGTCGAATTTGGGACTTCTCCACTTTGAAAGTATCTGTCTTATCTGGATGCTTGGATTCTCTGTCTTCATAGTAAGTCCGCCGATAGTTATGTCGCTTCCGCATGCTGTTATCTGTGTCTTGGGTTCAAAGCCGAGGAAGGTATAGCGTCCCCATTTTTCCTTTTCTGCCACCGATTCGAGCATGTAGCAGTGGGTTGAGATGTTTTTCAGGGCAGCTATAGCTTCGATAGGCGTACAGATGTCCGAAAGTATCTCGCAGCTTACGGGAAGGATATCATATTTTCCCTGTGCTGCTATTTCTCTGACTTTGTTGAATTCCGGCTGGAATCTCATAATAATGCACCTCCGTAGTAAAGTGATACACATATGGAAACTTTTAAACGTGTTATTGAGGAAAACCCTTTTGAAAAAGGGTTTTTCCTCAAACTCCTTTCCTAAAACTTTCTGCCCCAAATTTTCAGTCTGACAGGGTAGCTCTTCAAGGTATTAATAAAACATGCAGTTTTGTTTTACTACCCTGTCAGGCTGAAAATTTAAAGTAAAGCTTCAGAAGGAAATGGGGAATATCCGTTTTCAGAAAGATCACCCCGATAATACGTATAAAATCTCCTATGCGTATCATTCTCTGTCAGGGCAACAAAAAAGTCCCTGACAGAAATTAAACTTCTGTCAAGGACGAATAATCGATATCCGCGGTACCACCTTGATTCACGGTTCAGAGACCATGCACTTAGCAGGGTACTGTCATACCCCCGATGACTGACGCACATCATACGTCGCAGAATACTCGGGAAGGATTCCCTTTGACTGCGCCCTCGGCGGTCCATTTGCTGAACTGGGATTCCGCCTGACTCGCACCAACGCAGGCTCTCTGTAGGTCCATAAACAGCTTTATCTCCGCTTCAACGGTTTGAAGATTTTTACTGTCTTTAGTTTATCACGCTAAAACTATTTTGTCAATAGGTTTTAGAAAAATAAATGTTTTATTTTAATAGACTGCCTTTCCTTTGTACGATGCATCGGGTTAACAGCCTTAAAGCTACGATTTTACAAATTATTCAGAAAAAAATTCCTTAAACACTTGCATTATTTTCTGAAATAGTGTAAAATGTATTTGTATGCTGTTAATTTTATGACAGCGGTTAATATAAGTCAATTTTTAAACGAAAGGATGTCATTATAATGGCAGGATTAAACAAGGTAACTGTAGAAGACATTAACGTTAAGGGTAAAAAGGTACTCGTAAGAGTAGACTTCAATGTACCTATGAAGGACGGCGCTATCACAAACGATAACCGTATCCAGGCTGCTCTTCCTACTATCAATAAGCTGGTAGAGAACGGCGCAAAGGTAGTTCTCTGTTCACACCTCGGCAAGCCGAAGAACGGTCCTGAGGCTAAGTTCTCACTTGCTCCCGCTGCTGCAAGACTCGGCGAGCTCGTAAGCGCTAAGGTAACATTCGCTGCTGACGATACAGTTGTTGGCGAG
>JAFPRD010000056.1:0-2698 GCA_017401005.1 Lachnospiraceae bacterium | reverse complement strand
CAATCTCCAAGAAGTATGACCATAATTTCAAAGATATCTTTGCTGATATCTATGAGAAGGATTATAAGGCTAAGTTTGAAGAGCTTGGAATCGAGTATTTCTACACTCTTATCGACGATGCCGTTGCCAGAGTCATCAGAAGCGAAGGCGGATTTATCTGGGCCTGCAAGAACTACGACGGCGACGTTATGAGCGATATGGTGGCTACAGCTTACGGAGATCTTTCAATGATGACTTCCGTACTTGTTTCACCCAAGGGCGTATATGAGTACGAGGCTGCCCACGGAACAGTTCAGCGTCACTACTACAAGTATCTTAAGGGCGAGGAGACTTCAACGAACTCCATCGCAACGATCTTTGCATGGACCGGAGCCCTCAGAAAGAGAGGAGAGCTTGACAATATCCCTGAGCTTGCAGCCTTTGCCGACAAGCTTGAGAAGGCCTGCATCAAGACTATCGAGGACGGCAAGATGACCAAGTCATTATCCCTCATCTCTACCTGCGAGAATCCTACGATCCTCAACTCCCTTGATTTCATCAAGGCTATTCGTGAGACCTTTGATTCATTATAAACCACGCCGGCGAGATACATACGCTACCTTCATCGCGAAGATAACGCTCCGGCGAAATGTTCCACGAATTTCTATGCGCATACTAAAAACGGGCTCCATTGGAAGCCCGTTTTTTTACGTATTCGCTTAGAACTTCGGGACAGATTTCGCCTCCGCTAAATGCATCTTCTAGGTGCTCAGAAGGTATGCGTATGCATCTTCCGGCTTGAGTTTCTGATAGGCGAGGACAGGAATAATACTTACTGCTTCGCTTGAAACTTAAAAGCTAAGTGGGTGTACCTAATAGCTCATCGAAAACAGGCGCCCGGCTTGTCATGATGATTTCAGCAATGTGTCCGAGGCCGGCACTTGACGAATACGAGCATCAGCGAAGTATGAGTCTAGTACCGCTGCTTCGAGGACGTCATAGCCGAGAGGCGATGCTGAAATTATCATGATAAGCCGGGCGCCGTAACTTTGATACCACCCCTGAGATACATATTTAGCGTATGTATCTCGCCGGCGGGGATCTACTCTGCTAGGGTTTCCCACTCCTCGTAGAGCTTCTCAAGCTTGCCCGAGATTTCTTCGCGCTTCTTTGTAAGTTCTTGAAGGAGCGCCACATTATTTCCGTTGCTTGTATCTGAAAGCTGTGTATCCGTGTCTTCGAGCTCTGTTTCGAGCCGCGCGATTTCTTCCTCACACTTTTTCAGTGCATTTTCTTTCTTTCGCTGCTCCGCAGCTTGCGCTTTTTGTGCCTTCCAGTCCGTAGCGGAAGCGGTTTCTTCTTTCGTGGCGCTCTTAGATTCTTTCCCTGCATCAAGACTTATAGTTCCGACCGAGGCCGCAGCCTTTATAACGTCCTCATGCTTTTCGAGATAATAATCGTAATTGCCGATGAAGTTTACAAATCCCTTTCCTGTAAGTTCAAGTATCCTTGAGGCAGTCTTGTTTATAAAGTACCTGTCGTGGGATACGTATAGAACTGTACCCTCGTAGCTGTTTATAGCGGTCTCTAAGATTTCCTTTGATCGGATATCGAGATGGTTTGTAGGCTCGTCGAGTATCAGGAAGTTACAGTCACTCAGCATCAGCTTTGCGAGAGAAAGACGGCCTCTTTCTCCGCCGCTTAAATCCCCAACAAGCTTAAATACATCATCTCCCGTAAAGAGGAATGCGGCGAGAGTGTTTCTGATCTCTGTGATCGTAAGATAGGGGTATTCGTCAGCAATCTCTTCGTAGAGATTTTTCTCCGGATGGAGGACGTGGTGCTCCTGGTCATAGTATCCGATCTCAACTTTTGATCCTAATGTAAAGGAGCCGGAGTCGGCTGTTTCAAGCTCGTTTAATATTTTAAGAAGAGTAGTCTTGCCGGTTCCGTTATCTCCGAGGATCGCAACGTGCTCACCGCGCTTTATCTCGAAATTGACATTTTCAAAAAGCTTTAAGGAGCCGTAGCTTTTGGCAAGGCCTTCAACGGTTAATACATCGTTTCCGCTCTGGAGATGAGGCGTTAAAACAAGCTTCATATCCGCGTCAACCGTTGCGGGCTTTTCCAGGCGGTCTATTTTACCCAGCATCTTTTCACGGCTCTCGGCACGCTTTATGGATTTTTCTCTGTTAAAGCTCTTTAGCTTTTCGATAACAGCTTCCTGATGCTTTATATCCGCCTGTTGATTGAGGTAGGCTTTAAGTTCGGCGATACGGCGCTGTTCCTTTTTTACGGAGTAGTCGGAGTAGTTGCCGGAATAAACCTGGGCATTTCCGTTTTCAAGCTCGATAACCTTTGTCACTATCTTGTCAAGGAAATATCTGTCGTGGGAAACGATGAGTACAGCACCTTTGTAGTTTTTAAGATAGGTTTCAAGCCATGTGATGGAAGATAAGTCAAGGTGGTTTGTAGGCTCGTCGAGGATTATAAGGTCGGGACTTTGAAGAAGCATCTTACCTAATGCGACTCTTGTCTTTTGACCACCGGAAAGTGTGGAGATCTTTTTTGTATAATCCTCCTCCGAAAAGCCGAGACCGGTAAGTACGCCGTAGACCTCGGACATATAAGTCTCTCCCCCGAGGAGCTTGAAAGAATGGGAGAGGGATTCGTATTTTTCGAGGAGATCGTTTAATTCATCTCCGGAGACGCTGCTCAT
>JAFPRD010000055.1:0-9188 GCA_017401005.1 Lachnospiraceae bacterium | reverse complement strand
TCGGACATAGCGGTTTTATTACCCCCTATATATTTTCAACATCAATACAATAATACCTAAGTTTTACCCTTTTTTCAAGCAATTGAATCAATTATAGGGGCTTAATGGATTCCTACATTTCAAACTATCTGTCCGGAAAGTTTTGTTAATGAATATCAGAGTAATAAGGGACATAGATAATATATCCACCGGGCATAGCGGAATACTGACTGATATGATTTACATCCATAATTTCGTTTTTTACGGATTGAACAGAATTAAAATAAGCGGGATCGTAGTACTCTTCGGCTATATCATCGAGAGTCTTGCCGTACTCGATCATAATCGTTTTAAAGTATTTGCACTTTTGATCTTTACCTAAGTTGGATGCATTTGAAGCAAAGCCTTTTATAACAAGGGATAAAATAAGAATCAAAAGAACTGTCCCGGCAACGCTCATAAGGAATCTTCTACGGATATAGAAAGCTTCTCTTCTCTTTTTAAAGATTGCATACTCTCTGTCACTCATCTCTGTAATTTTCTTCGTTCCATAATAGTATCCCATAATCATTTCCTCTTAGTGATCCTCTTGGTGAATATTTGTTCGAGAACGTTTGTTTGTATTTGCATTATATCGAACGTATTTTCGCATGTCAATACTTTTTAAGCAAAAAATCGAACAAAATTTCGAGAAAATATGTTTGCTTTTTATTCTTTTTATGTTATACTTTGTTTAGTTAATCGAACGGAGGTTCCTATTATGGCTAATTCAAACAAGATATCTCAAAAGCAGCAGGAAATTCTTGATTACTTAAAGGAAGTAATCTTAAAAAGAGGATATCCCCCCACTGTTCGCGAAATCTGCGAGACCGTTAAGCTTAAATCGACTTCATCCGTCCATTCCCATCTCGAGACTCTGGAAAAGCGCGGATATATCAAGCGAGATCCATCCAAGCCCAGAGCTATTGAAATCTGTGACGATTCTTTCCAGATGGTTAGAACGGAAATGGCTACCCTTCCGGTATACGGAAATGTTGCTGCGGGACAGCCTATTTTTGCCAGTGACAACCTTCTCGATTACTTCCCTATACCGGCTTCCGAGCTTCCTGCCGGAGAATCCTTTATACTTAATGTTAAAGGTGATTCCATGATAAATGCCGGAATCTTCAGTGGGGATAAGATTCTTGTTAACAAGTGTGAAACAGCCCGTAACGGGGATATGGTAGTGGCTCTTATCGATGACTCTGCTACGGTAAAGACCTTTTATAAGGAGGACGATCATATCCGTCTTCAGCCCGAAAACGACAGTATGGATCCGATCATCGTTCCCGATTGTCAGATTCTCGGAAAGGTTTTCGGCGTATACAGATTCTTCCACTAATTTTTTATATACTCTTAAAAACTCTTGATACTCTAAAACAAAAACAAGCAATGCGGTAATCTCCACATTGCTTGTTTTTTTATTTCTGTTTATATGCTTGTTTATCTTAATAACTTACAGCTGTATTATTTAAGCTCGTTTAATTCAACAGTTTTACCGTCTCTCCAGATTCTCTCGAGATCGTAAAGCGTACGGTTTTCTTTATCAAAGATATGTACGATAATATCGCCGAAATCAAGAAGGATCCAGTTGGCAGTTTCATAACCTTCTATATGATTCTCGGGAAATCCCGCTCTTCCAAGTTTTTCGGTTACGTTATCGCAGAGCGCCTGGACCTGGTTTTTATTAGATCCACCTGCGATGATAAAGAGATCGGCGATCACAGATACTTCGCTTATATCAAGTACCCTGATATCTTCAGCCTTCTTATCCTCTAAAGCTTCAATAGCAAGCTTTGCCATATTTAAAGATTTATCTTCCATTTTTTACCCCTTTATTACTAGTTTTAAGTATTACTTAAGGTCCTTATAATACTCATAAGTTTCTTTTGTCATAGGATCGACAGCTTTTGTCCCTTCACCAAGATAGGTAAGCGTATCTTTAAGAACTCTTCTTACAGCGCCGTCAAGATCGGTAAAAGCAAGGTTTCTTACTTCATCCATATTATCCAAATGCTTTCTGTTTGGTTCTATATAATCTGCGATAAATACGATTTTTTCAAGAAGTGTCATACCCGGTCTTCCGGTAGTATGCCACTCGATTGCACCTAAGATCTCGGGATCGTCAACTTCATATATACTTTTTGCAAGGTATGCACCAAGCTTGGCATGTAAAAGTCCGGGATTGCTTCTTTCGATATCATTAACTGAAAGCCCGTATTTCTCACACAGCTTGATCTTTTCGCTATCTTCTATGGCTTTTGCACAGTCATGTAAAAGACCGGCATACATTGCTTTCTCAATATCTGCGCCATAAACCATAGCAAGAGACGCGGCTGTATATTCAACGCCTTTTGTATGTTCGAAACGCTTATAATCAAGCTCTTTTTCAAGAAGCTTTCCTATTTTTTTGAGTTCCATCTAAACCCTCCGGAAAAGATAAGTATATACGTTAAATGAATGATCATTTAGGCAATACAATTTTTGCGTTTTCTCTAAAAGGTTTATATAGAACAATTTTCTTTCCGATTACCTGAACTACTGTGGAATGGGTTCTGTCAGCGATAACCTGAGCGATCTGCCTTGCGTCGTCATCGCAGTTTTTAAGTACGTTAAGCTTGATAAGCTCGTTATTGTTAAAGCATTCGCCCACAGCCTCGGTAATCTCGGGAGTAACGCTTCCTTTTCCTATCTGAAAAACAGGGTTTAAGTTACTTGCGAGGCTCTTAAGGTATGCTCTTTGCTTGCTTGTAAGATCTATCATGTTTTTATCCTCTATATTAGTGAATTAAAATACAAAATTATTTATAGTAATTAAATGAGTGGCCGTACATTCTAACGGTATCGCCGTCAGTAATACCAAGCTGTTCGAGCTGTTCAAGCATTCCCTGATCTTTAAGGAAATCCTGGAAGAATTTAAATCCTTTTTCGGATTCAAGGTTTGTATATCCGAGCATCTTTTCAATCCTGGGGCCTTCAATAACGTATTCATCGGTTTCATCGTCATAATAAACTGTGTAAGGTTCATCAGAAACCGCAAGAGCTACTTCGGGATCAAACTCCTGCTCAAATACGGTAGGTTCGCCGCCTATGGTTTCAAGCTTGGCGCTTATAGCGTAAAGGAGCTCTTTAACTCCCTGTCCGGTAACTGCTGAAATAGGATAAACGGGAATTCCCATACCCTCTTCAAAAACCTTTTTTATCTTTTCTACCGGATCTTCGCCTTCTGTATAAATGGCATCTATTTTATTTGCAACAATGATCTGAGGCCTTGAGGCTATATCAGCATTGTATTTTTCAAGTTCATTATTTATAGCTTTTATATCTTCGATAGGATCTCTGCCTTCTGTGCCGGCAGCGTCAACTATATGAACAAGAAGCCTTGTTCTCTCGATATGTCTTAAGAACTCATGTCCAAGTCCCACTCCCTCGGAAGCACCCTCTATAAGTCCCGGGATATCGGCTATAACGAATCCCTTGCCTCCATCCATATCAACAACGCCTAAATTGGGGTTAAGGGTTGTGAAATGATAATTGGCAATCTTAGGTCTTGCGTTTGTAACTCTTGAGAGGAAAGTAGATTTACCTACATTGGGGAATCCGACAAGTCCCACATCTGCTATAACTTTCAGTTCAAGAATGACTTCCAGTTCCTTTGCTTCCTGACCGGGCTGAGCATACTTCGGAGCCTGCATGGTAGGTGTTGCGTAATGCTGGTTACCTTTACCGCCGCGTCCGCCCTTAAGAATAGTGTACTCACGGGTATCTCCGCTCATATCCACGATAACTTTCCCGGACTGAGCCTCCTTAACAACGGTACCCTGAGGAACTGTAAGGACGATGTCTTCCCCGTCCTTACCGCGGCAATTCTTTTTGCCGCCTTCTTCTCCGTTTTGCGCCTTATATTTGTGAACATGACGGAACTCGGAAAGTGTATTGAGACCTTCATCAATTTTAAGTATAACGTCGCCGCCTTTACCGCCATCTCCACCATCGGGACCGCCGTTGGTAACGTATTTTTCGCGTCTGAAAGAAACGTGTCCGTCTCCGCCTTTACCGCTGATTATAACAATCTTAGCTCTGTCCGCAAACATAGATTAACTCCTTATGTAACAGGCTTTTAAAGCCTTTAAAGTTGCGAAAAAAAGACTCCAAACATTTGAATGTCTGGAGCCTTGTAATAATTACTGCTCTACGGGATAAACAGAAGCCTGCTTCTTGTCTCTGCCCTTTCTCTCGAAACGAAGTACTCCGTCAGTAAGTGCAAACAAAGTATCATCTCCGCCGATTCCAACATTCACACCGGGGTGAATCTTAGTTCCGCGCTGTCTGTAGAGGATGTTTCCGGCCTTAACGAACTGACCGTCTGCACGCTTAGCGCCAAGTCTCTTTGACTCAGAATCTCTACCGTTCTTGGTGGAACCAACACCCTTTTTATGAGCGAAAAACTGAAGGCTTAAATTCAGCATTATATTATACCTCCTTAAAGTTTACTGTTAAATTCTTACCATACTGCTTACTGTATTCAGTAAGAGATAAAACGTACGAATCCAAAAGGATTACAGACGATTCTTTTAAAGAGGATTCAATCACACATTTAAGAAATCCGTCCTCTTCGTTTTGAGTAATGGTAAGCTTTTCGCCTGCTATTTCGGTAAGTCCGTTGACAACATTAGACGTCAAAGCCGAAATAGCCGCACAGAGGATATCCGGTTCATATTTACCGAACCTCTTTTTGGCGAACCCGGCATGCCCAAACAAAACAAATCCTTTGTATGAACCATGCTCATCTTTTTCAATAGTGACTGTAGTCATTATTAAGCCTCGATCTTGTCGATCTTAACCTGAGTGTAAGGCTGTCTGTGACCGTTCTTCTTGTGATAGCCGGACTTTCTCTTATATCTGTAAACAACAACCTTCTTACCACGTCCCTGCTCAACTACGGTAGCAGAAACCTTAGCCTTGGCTGCATCAGATCCGACAACAAGTTTTCCGTCACTTACTGCTAATACATCTAAAGAAACAGTATCACCCTCAGCTGCGTCGATCTTCTCGATCTTAACGAGATCGCCCTCTGAAACCTTATACTGTTTTCCGCCTGTTGCAATAATTGCGTACATAAATAGGCACCTCCTTTTTCATGATATGGCCATGAAGTATGCTATCGGCCTTTTAAACGCTAACTTCGGTGGTGTCACAAGCGGACACACTTCTACCTCATTAAGCGGCATACTCAAGTATCATAGCAGAGGTGCCAAATTATGTCAATAAATT
Organism: Lachnospiraceae bacterium; assembly: GCA_017401005.1. Taxonomy (GTDB): domain Bacteria; phylum Bacillota; class Clostridia; order Lachnospirales; family Lachnospiraceae; genus AC2028. The sequence continues at coordinate 3,896 of JAFPRD010000055.1, read as the reverse complement.
TTGTATATTTTTTCTAAGGAATTTGCAGAAGTTTTAATTCTGCTTAAAAGCCTCGAAATCTTCCACATACTGGCAGATGAGCTTTACGCAGCCCTCAACCCCAAGCTTGGAGGAATTGATGCAAAGATCATAAGAATCGCTCCTGCCCCACTTCTTGGATGTGTAGTAATTATAATAGCTCTGGCGCTGTTTATCCTTTTTAACCATCATATCGCGAGCTTTCTTCTCATCGATATTGAAGCGCTCCATGATGTGCTTTACTTTATAATCGTCATCTCCGAAGATAAAGAGCTTTACGCAGTTGGGGTTGTCGTTAAGCGCATAATCCGCACATCTTCCGACAATAACGCAGGGGCCTTCCTCAGCAATCTTCTTTATGGCATCAAACTGTGCAAGGAAAACTTTGTGGCTGATGGGCATATCAGAATAAGATGCTGAATTATAACCAAAGGAATATGTATCCATTACAAGGTTGTAAAGGAAAGAATTTGTGGGTCTTTCATCATGGTTTTGAAGCATCTCTTCGCAAAATCCGCTTTCCTTGGCGGCTCTTGTCAAAAGCTCCTTGTCGTAAAAAGGAATACCGAGTCTTTCGGCAAGCTTTTCACCGATTTCTCTTCCTTCAGAGCCAAACTGTCTTCCGATTGTAATTATAGTATTCATAAAGCACCTGCCTTTCCGGGAAAACCATCATCCCGTGTTTGGTTATATATGAATTATAATGTATTTTGCACAAATTTTCAATTAAAAAAGAAAGTTTTTCGTAAAATTGATACAATTTATGAAATTTATTTAAGTATTTCAAGAAGATGTTCAAAATACTCCGGAAGGGGGGCGTCGGTTTCGATATACTCTCCTGTCGAAGGATGCTTAAAACCGAGAGTTTTGGCGTGCAGACACTGCCCCTCAAGCTTAAAAGGCGCTTTTAGATTTGAATAAACCCCATCGCCCAAAAGAGGATGCCCTATAGAAGCCATATGTACCCTTATCTGATGGGTTCGGCCCGTTTCAAGGCGGCATTCAACGTATGTATACTTTTCAAATCTTTTGAGAACTTTTATATGTGTTATTGCTTCTTTGCCGTCGGGTCTAACAGCCATTTTCTTTCTGTCGGAAGAGTTTCTTCCAATGGGCTTATTTATCGTAAGCTCATCCTCGGAAATTACTCCGAAGCAAATGGCCCTGTAGCGTCTTGTTATGGAATGCTCCTTAAGCTGGGCAGCTATGCTGTTATGAGCCGCGTCATTCTTACAGGCTATAATAGAACCCGTCGTATCCATGTCGATCCTGTGGACTATACCGGGACGCAAAATGCCGTTAATCCCCGATAAAGAGCTGCCGCAATGGTACAATAAAGCGTTTACCAAAGTACCTGAAAAATGTCCCGCAGCAGGGTGAACCACCATTCCTTTAGGCTTATTGACAACGATGACATCTGAGTCCTCGTAAAGAATATCCAAAGGAATATCTTCCGGAAGGATATCCAAAGGTTTAGCCTCGGGGATTTCAAACTCTATCACGTCTCCTTCGGAAAGTGTGAAGCTTGGTTTAACAGCCTTACCTCCCACAGTAACAAGTCCGTCTTTGATAAGCCCGGCTATGTATGATCTTGTAAGCCCTTCGCAAAAAATGGGGATGCATTTGTCAATGCGCTCCCCATCCATTTCTTCTGAAACCGTTAATTTCATTATTTCTCCATGTCTCTGTAACGGTTCTGTTTAAACTTAAGAAACTCAAGATCGTTCTCCTTGTAGACAAAGAGGAAAAGTATAAACAGACCGATAACACCGATAACAACGCAGCAATCCGCAAAATTAAATATCGGAAAATGAATCAGTACAAAAGATATAAAATCAACCACATAATCAAATCTGAAGCGGTCGATCATATTACCGATACCGCCGGCAACAACCATCGCAAAGAAAATATTTGCAGGAATAAACTTACGCTTAAGAGGCAGCTTAAATACCAAAAATACGATAAGTGCCATAAAGACAAATCCCACAAGGAGTATAAAAATCTTTTGGTTTTGAAGCATGCCGAAAGCCGATCCCCTGTTTTCGAGATAGTCAAACTCGAGGACATTCGGGATCAGTACAAAAGCGTCTTTATTCTTTAAAGTCTTTATAACAGACGACTTGATAAACTGATCGAGAGCAATAAGGACACCAAGTATGATAAGGTCCATAAGCAACACTATTTTTCTGGAATAATTGTTTTTCTTTTCCATTGTAATCTCCAAACTAACTTAAATACCGTTTTCTTCATCGAAATTGATTTCGCTTAACGCATCAAGTATCTCTGAGTCAGAAACGGTATCATCGATAACAGCCTTTCCGATCTTCTTTAAAAGTATAAATCTTATCTGCCCGGCATCCATCTTTTTATCGGATTTGGTAAGTTTAAGAACCTTTTCCATATCAAGCTTGTCAATAGAAATAGGCAGATTAAAAGGAACAAACATATCTCTTATTTCGTAGTACTCGTCCTTTGTAAGGAGATCCTTTTTCCAGGAAATAAAAGCCGCGCAAACGCATCCAAGGGCTACACACTCTCCGTGATAAAGCTCAAAATTCATAAACTTTTCGATGGCGTGTCCGATGGTATGTCCGAAGTTTAAAAGAGCTCTTTCGCCCTTTTCGGTAGGATCCTTTTCAACGATAACTCTCTTGATATCACAGCTTCTTGCAATCATCTCCTCAAGAACGGCAGGGTCCTTTTCGCAGATTTCATAGAGATTATCAATGAGCCAGGTATAGAAAAACTCATCTCTTATAAGACCGTATTTCATAACCTCCGCAAATCCGGAAAAATACTGTCTGTCGGGAAGAGTTTTCAGCGTAGACATATTCATATATACAAGTCTCGGCATCTTGAAAGCGCCGATCATATTTTTATATCCGTCAAAATCTACGCCCGTCTTTCCGCCAACGGAACTGTCAACCTGCGCAAGGAGCGTTGTGGGTATCTGTATAAAATCGATACCTCTGAGGTAAGTGGCCGCAGCGTACCCGGTCATATCTCCGACAACGCCGCCACCCAAAGCAACAAGGATATCTTTTCTGTCAAAATGCTCCTCAATAAGGAATTTATAAAGTTCCTTTATATTGTCTAAGGTTTTGTTGTCCTCACCCGCAGGAAAAACGTATTTAACACATTTTGAAGAAACGCCCTTTAAGCAGTTAACCATCTCCTCGCCGTAAAGGGGATCTACGTTAGAGTCGGTAACAACGCAAATCTTACGATTACCAAGCTGTAGGTTTTCAACCTCGGATGCAAGCGCATCAAAACTGTCCGTAAATACAATATCATAGCAGGGCTTTTTGTTGTAATTAACTGTCATTCTAGTTGACATGATATATCTCCAAAAAATGAGAACTTCCCTTATAGGAAGCTCTCTTATCCAGTCGACCTATTCTTTTAAGTAAGTATTAATTCTCAAAATCCTTTGTTCCCATTCCGATTCCGGAATCTGTTGTAGCTCCGGAAATATAAACAGCTTCGGGAGTGATGACAAATACGAATTTTGAAATAGATTCAAAATGAGCCTTGAGGGAATAGCAAACACCTGTTACAAAGTCAACTATACGCTGAGCAAGTGCACTGTTGATACCCTCTAAATTAAGGACAACGCTTCTTCCTTCAAGAAGAGCATCTGCAATCTGAAGAGCCTCTTCAAAAGTGGTGGGCTTGATTACGCAAACTTCCATATTATTCATGTCCTTTCCTTTCTTTGAACCGCCTGAAGATTTACCGGTCATAGGTGATAAAAAGCTTCTTGTCTTTTTCTCGCTTTCGGAAAAATCTCCCGCAGGAGCCTCGGCTTTTCTGGATGACTTCGGAGCGGCGTCATAATCGTCGTAGTCATCGTAATCATCATAATCTTCTTCTTCATT
>JAFPRD010000054.1:0-3869 GCA_017401005.1 Lachnospiraceae bacterium | reverse complement strand
GGATATCAAAATGTTTCCCTTGCAAACCTCTTCGGACTGCCCTACGTAGTTGTCAAAAAGCCTGTACCTACGGATACGGCGACACTTAATTACAATATGCAGACCGAAGAAAACTGCGCTTTTAATATTTATACAAAGGCAAAAGAACAGCTTGACGACGTATGCACCAAAAGTGCTATCTCTGCCGTCTTAAGATTCCTTACGAGAATGGGCATCATCAAGTATGAGTGCCACTCGGGCTACATAAGCCATGTCCTCAAGGAAGAGGATCTTACGGATGTCTACGCGGGACGTGCGGGACTTTTTAAATCCATTGTTAAATGCGGGGAGTACGTAAGATACGGAGAAAAGATGGCAGAGATCCTTGATACCTTCGACGGCTCCGTGCGTGAAGAGATAGTCGCGACAACGGACGGAATAGTATTTTTTGCACATAATACGCCTCTTATTAATCAGTACGAAACCGCCTTCAGAATGGTTCACAGACTGCATGATTGAACTATTTTTATATTTTTGCGGTTTTTTTTTGAAATTTTTATAAAAGTTTATACTTATTTAATTGAGATTTACCTCCGATTCGTCTAAATTTATCTTATGCGAATTGGAGGTGTTTTTTATGAATAGATTCAGAAACTGGTTGCAGCGCGTTATGTACGGACGATACGGTCAGGATCAGCTGGGACTGTTTTTGATCACGGTTGCAATGATCATATTCATTGTTTCGCTTTTTACGGTTCCCTATTTGTATCTGCTTTCGATAGCGATCATCGGATATGAGTATTTCAGGATGTTCAGCAAAAACAGATCCGCCAGATACAAGGAGAACCTTTGGTTCGTTAACCATACCCTTTGGTTAAGAAAATTCTTTGGAAAGATCAAGTATTCTTTCACCGAAGGAAGAAAATACAAAGTATTTAAGTGCCCTAAGTGCGGACAGAAATTGCGAGTTCCGAGAGGCAGGGGAAAGATAGAGATAAGATGCCGTAAGTGCGGTGAGCAGTTTATTAGAAAGAGCTGAAGCTTTTTCCGGAGCCATATATGTTTGGTTATATTACTATAAATAAAGCAGAGATGAAGTTTAAAGAGTTTGATGTGTATCATGCCTATTATTGCGGCGTGTGCCAGAGTCTTTTAAGGCGCTTTGGCGTGCTTGGGCAGGTTACGCTCAGCTATGACATGACTTTTGCGGCTTTGCTTTTGTCGGGGCTTTACGAACCGGATATGGCCGTTAAAAAATGCGTCTGCATAGCTCATCCCTTCGAGAGACATGAATATATCTGCAGCCCGGTTGTGGACTATATTGCGGATATGAATGTAATGCTTTCGCTTTATAAATGCGAGGATGACTGGAACGACGACAAAAACGCGCTGAAGGCATGCTTCGGCTGTATACTCAGAAGGCTCAGCAGAAAAAAGAGAAGGCTCTATCGAGAAAAGGAAAACCGTATAAAGGATAACCTTTGCAAGATATCTTCTTTGGAAAAAGCGGAGTGCAGAGACGTCGATCTGATTTCCGGCCTTTTTGGCGAGATAATGTCCGAAATACTTGTCCGCAACGATGACGAATGGTCTGATATAATGGGTAAGCTGGGGTTCTACCTCGGAAAATTTATCTATATCCTTGATGCATACGATGATGTTGAGCGGGATATCAAAAAAAAGAAATACAATCCATTTAAGGAAAAGTTTGGAAGTCCCGATTTCGATGAAGAGATAAGAGTAGTTCTTACGATGATGATGTCGGAATGTTGCAAAAACTTTGAGATGCTTCCTATAATAGAAAACGCGGAGATTTTGCGAAATATACTGTACTCAGGCGTTTGGGGCAGGTTTGAAGAAATAAGGGCAAAACGCGAAAAGAAAGTGTAAGTTGATGGATCCTTATCAGGTTCTGGGCGTTTCCAGAAGCGCCACGGAAGAAGAAATAAAAAAAGCATACAGATCCTTAAGCCGAAGGTACCATCCTGATGCCAACGTAAACAATCCCAATAAGGCTCAGGCCGAGGAGAAGTTTAAACAGATCCAGAGCGCTTATCAGGAAATCATGAAGGAGCGCACGGAAGGCTATTCCGGAAGCTACGGCGGCAGCGCCTATGGAAACAGCGGGTACAGTAACAGCTCCTACGGTGGCAGTGCTTACAGGGGCGGTTTTGAATACGGATACCGAAATGCTTATCGGGGATTTGAAACGGGTTACGAGGAAGATCCGAGGATCCGGGCCGCCGGAAATTATATTCGAAGCGGCTACTATAAAGAGGCAAGAAATACGCTTGACGGTATGGAAACGGAGCAAAGAAGCGCCAGATGGTTCTACTACAGCGCTCTGGCAAGCGCCGGACTCGGAAACGCAGTCGCGGCTCTGGAACATGCCCGTATGGCAAGCGCTATGGAGCCTAACAACTTCGAATACAGACAGCTCCTTGAACAGCTTCAAAACGGAGGTGCCTGGTATTCGAGCCGCCAGACGAGCTACGGATATACTCAAAGCTCGGCTTCTAAAATCTGTACAAGAATCTGTATAGCAAACCTTGTTCTAAACCTTTGCTGCGGCAGCAGCGGGCTTTGCATGGGAGGGTATAGATGTTAAAACGGGCATGCCGCAAGTGGCTGCCCTTTTTTTTACGTGAAGATTAGTTTAAAATAATTAGTGTAAAAGAAAGGGAATAGTTATGCGGTACGATTATTTGATTATCGGAGCAGGATTATACGGTGCGGTTTTTGCCCGGGAGATGGCAGATGCAGGTAAGAACGTCCTTGTGATCGATAAGAGAGAGCACATTGCCGGAAATGTTTTTACTGAAGATACCTATGGTATCCACGTTCACAAATATGGAGCTCATATTTTCCATACCAATAACCAACGGGTATGGGAATACGTAAACAGGTTTGCCCGCTTTAATTGTTTTATTAATTCACCTGTAGCTAATTATAAGGGCGAGATTTATCCTCTTCCCTTTAATATGTACACTTTTAATAAAATGTGGGGAGTAGTGACGCCTGAAGAGGCAGCAGCGAAGATAGCCGAGCAGCGAAAAGAAGCCGGGATAACTGAACCCCAAAACCTTGAGGAGCAGGCCATTTCTTTAGTCGGCCGGGATATTTTTGAGAAGCTGATAAAGGGCTATACCGAAAAGCAGTGGGGAAGGGATTGCAAGGACCTTCCGGCATTCATTATAAAAAGGCTTCCTGTAAGGCTTACCTTTGATAATAATTATTACAATGCCAAGTACCAGGGTATTCCCAAGGGAGGATACACAAAGCTTGTAGAGAATCTTCTTGATGGAATCGAGGTTAGGTTAAATACCGATTATTTAGATAGTAAGGCTGAACTTGATTCCCTTGCTTCAAAGGTGGTTTACACAGGCCCCATTGATGCCTATTTTGGATACAAGCTTGGCGCTCTTGAGTACAGGAACGTAAGGTTTGAAACTGAGGTTCTTGATATTCCCGATTTTCAGGGGAATGCTGTCGTTAATTATACCGATAGAGAAACTCCCTTCACTCGCATTATCGAGCATAAATGGTTTGAATTTGGCAAAGATGATTGCGGAAGAGACATACCTAAAACAGTTATTTCAAAGGAGTATTCTTCTGAATGGAAGCAGGGGGAGGAGCCTTATTATCCCATAAATGATGAGAAGAATCAGGATCTTTATCTTGAGTATAAAAAACTTGCCGAAGGCGAAAGCAAAGTGATTTTCGGAGGAAGACTGGGCGAATATAAGTATTATGATATGGACGCTGTAATAGAAGCCGCCCTTGATGCTTGCTCTAAAGAACTTAAAAAATGACACAGGGGGACGGGGTTGGGGGTTCATTTTCAGAATATTCTGACAATGAACCCCCAACCCCGTCCCCTTGTGTCATTT
>JAFPRD010000007.1:0-2840 GCA_017401005.1 Lachnospiraceae bacterium | reverse complement strand
GTTCATAGTCAGACAATTTCGAGATTATTCTGACTATGAACCCCCAACCCCGTCCCCCTGTGTCATTTTTGTTAGACTCCCGCAAGGAAGTTTAAAACTTCGCCGGCTATGATAAGGCCAACAACCGAAGGTACAAAGGCAACAGATCCGGGAATATCCCTGCGCTGGGTACACTTTCTCTCTGTTCCCGGCGGGCATACGCAGTTTGTCCTACAACTGATTGACAAATCTTCGTATGGTCTTATAGGCTTTTCTTTGGAATAAACAACCTTTAAAGATTTAATCCCCCGCTTCTTGCATTCATGTCTCATTACCTTCGCCAGAGGGCAAACCGAAGTCTTGTAGATATCAGCGACTTCAAACATCGCGGGATTAAGCTTGTTTCCGGCTCCCATAGAGGATATGACAGGTACGCCCGCTTCTTTTGCCTTTTCTATTATCGCCAGTTTACCGGTAACAGTATCAATGGCATCTACCACGTAATCGTACTTAGTAAAATCAAACTGATCCTGGGTCTCGGGTAAAAAGAAGGTCCTATGTGCCACAACTTCGCAATCAGGATTTATGTCATGTACTCGCTCTGCTGCAACATCAACCTTATACTGTCCGATTGTTTTTCTCGTAGCGATGATCTGACGGTTGATATTGGTAAGGCATACCTTGTCGTCATCGATTAAATCAATGGCGCCGATTCCGCTCCTTGCAAGGGCCTCAACAACATAGCCCCCGACTCCTCCTATACCAAATACTGCAACGCGGGCCGAAGCAAGCTTTTTCATAGCCTCCTCGCCGTATAATAATTGTGTTCGTGAAAACTGATTAAGCATTGTAATTTAAGTCCTTTATACTGCAAAAAATGAACCCCCAACCCCGTCCCCCTGTGTCAAAACTTAAAGCGGGATATAGCCGCTTTTTTCGATGATTTCCTGTCCTTTTTCGGAGAGGCTAAAATCTATCACAGACTCTATATTCGGATTATCATTATCCTTTAAATAGATAGCGTAAAAGCAGCTGCTTAAAGGGTAATCTCCGCTTGAGATGTTTTCAGCGTCCGGGTAAACGCCTTCAACCGAAAGCATCTTTACGTCAGGATTTTTATTAATCCCGTCAACGTAATATCTGAAGGAAAAACCTATCGCTTTTCCAAAAAGAGCCCCGTAAAGCTTTTTAACCGGCTTTTCATCCCCCATAAATCCGAGGAAAGAAGTCTGGCTTCCGCTTCCTTCGTTTCTTTGAACCGCATCAATTGGTGCGTCTTCCCCTCCAAGCTGCGACCAGTTGGTGTATTTCCCTGTATAAATCCCCCTTATCTCCTCAGCTGACAAATCTGATACCGGATTATCCTTCCCTACGATGAACACAAAAGCCTCGTAACCGATGGGTACCATCACGAATTCTTTTCCATTATCCTTTGCATAGCTTAGCTGACCCTCAGATGGTTTTGCGCAAAAAATGATATCCGCATCCCCGTCAACAAGCGCTTTGTAGGAGCCTCTTGTGTTGGTGTACCTAAGGCTGCTGCCGCTTGCATAATCACTTCCGTCAAAGAGTATACTCTCCCTGGGATAAAGCGCTTCGGCTACGGATGAAAATATGGGTAACAGCGCCGCCGCTCCGTCAAGAACCGGAATATCTTCCTCTACCTTATAATCAGAGCTTACATGCACAAGCTGCGACCCTTCGTCAAAAGGCACAAACTTCGAAACCTCGATTGACTGCCCTTTCATCTCGGCACTTCGTCTGTCTACATATCTTGATGTGAATACATTAAATAAAAAAATATCAATAAGAATAAAAAAGCCTGCCAGGCCAATAAGCAAAGCAAGCTGTTTAAACAGTTTCATCTTCTTACCCCCTGTTTGCGATATACGAAATTATTGAACAATCCTTGTATAAATAAACCGTAAAAGCAAGAAGCAGAAGCATACTAAGGATTCCAAGACAGGCTACTATTCCCAGTAACCTGTAAAAAACCTTATCTTTCATAGTTTTACCTCAGTCCAAAGTTTCTTTACATATTTGCTACGGCAAGCAATATAAGAATAAAGAATCCTGCAACAGTCAAAATAAATGTCCCGGATACAGCTCCGGCAACAATAAGATGTATTCTTCTTCTGATAGTCATTTTCGCATTGCTTTTATCCCTTGCAAGGTAAAGTACAAGGGCAACTACAAACCACGCGATCAAAGCGATAAAAGGTAAGTAAAACAAAAAACCTGAACCCATAATTATACCCCCGATTAAATCTGATAAAAGCCTACTTTCTTGTATACCTTGCGAAGCGTCTTATTGGCAATATATGAAGCCTTTTCTGCACCTTTCCTATAAACATCCTCTAAGTATGCCTTGTCGGCGATAAGACGGTTTGCCTCTTCTCTGATAGGGGTAAGAGCCTCAACAACGGCATCTCCTACAGCGGGCTTAAATACGCCGTATCCCTGGCCTTCGAACTCTTTCTCGATCTCGTCATAGCTCTTGCCGGTAATAGTAGCGTAGATGTTCATAAGATTAGCTACTCCGGGCTTGTTCTCTTTATCGAAATGTACACATCTTTCCATATCGGAGTCGGTTACGGCACGCTTGAACTTACGGCGGATATCATCGGGGCTGTCCATAAGGAATACACAACCGTTAGGATCTGACTTTGACATCTTGCTTCCGGGAGTATTAAGTCCGTAGATACGAGCGCCTACCTTGCTGATATAGGGCTCGGGAATACGGAATACATCTCCGTAGATATTGTTGAATCTCTCGGCAATATTCCTGGTCAGTTCCACGTGCTGCTTCTGGTCCTCACCCACAGGAACGTAGTGGGGCTGGTACAGAAGGATATCAGCAG
>JAFPRD010000053.1:0-3012 GCA_017401005.1 Lachnospiraceae bacterium | reverse complement strand
TCGGTACTTAAGTTCATATATAAACCTTTATACAAAAACAGAAGGAAACTCTTTAGTTTCCTCCTGCTATTAAATCAAATTGTACGTAGTTTGGCAAACCACTTACTCAACAGAGATCATATAGTAGTATACAGGCTGTCCGCCGGGCTGAAGCTCAACGTCTACCTTGGAGTACTTTTCCGAGATCATATCGGAAACTGCACTAGCTTCCTCCTCGGTAACATCCTGTCCGTAGTAGATGCTGATAAGCTCGGAAGAATCGTCTACCATAGATTCGATGAGTTCTTCGATAACTTTATTCTTGTCGGTTCCGACTGAAGCGAGTCCGCTGTCGGAAAGTCCCATATAGTCGTCTTTATGAATCTCCTTGCCATCGATAGAAGTATCGCGAACAGCATAAGTAACCTGACCGGTCTTAACGTTCTTAATCTCCTCCATCATCGTAGCTTCGTTTTCATCAGCGGAAAGGTCTGCGATAAAGTTGATCACAGCGGTAATTCCCTGAGGAACAGTCTTTGAAGGTATTACAAGAAGATTCTTGTCGGTAACAAGCTCTGCAGCCTGATTAGCGGCAAGGATGATATTCTTGTTGTTGGGCAGGATAAAGATAGTCTCTGCATTAACCTTTGAAGCCGCGTCGATAAAGTCGGCGGTTGAAGGGTTCATAGTCTGTCCGCCTTCGATTACATAATCTACGCCGAGGCTCTTAAAGATCTCAACAAGTCCGTCACCGGCAGCAACCGTGATAAATCCGAAGGGCTTGGGAGGCTCGTTAAATGCGGGCTTTTCCTCTTCCTTTGAGTCGCTGTCCTGTTCAGTAGCGCGGTTAACGATTTTTACTTCATTAAGAGAACCGTACTTAAGTCCCTTTGAAAGAACATGGCCGGGCTCGTTTGTATGGATGTGAATATGAAGCTCGGATCCGTCGTTAATAAGAACAACAGACTCGCCTACGGACTCAAGATAAGCCTTAAGGTCGGTCTCGTTCTTGGGGATAAAGTTTCTCTCAAGCTTAACCTTATATTCTACGCTGTATAAATACTGTAAAGCTACTTCCTCTTCCTTTTCTTCCTCTGCGGCAGGTTCACCGATGGTTAAGTCAACCTCTTTGCCGAGATAAGCGTCGAAAGCGCCCTGAAGGAACTGGATAAGTCCCTGTCCGCCGGAGTCAACAACGCCGGCCTCCTTTAATACGGGAAGCATCTCGGGAGTCTGTTCAAGTACGGCTTTACCGTGCTCTAAAATCTGCTCACAGAACTTCTCAAGATCGTCACATCCTGCCTCTGCAAGATCGTTAGCCTTGTCGCTCATACCTCTTGCAACGGTAAGAATAGTACCTTCCTTAGGCTTCATAACAGCCTTATAAGCAGTCTCAACAGCCTTGTTAAAAGCGGTAACCATTAAAGGAATAGTAATAAGCTCTTCCGTCTTAACAGTCTTGGTAAATCCGCGAAGGAGCTGGGATAAAATAACTCCCGAGTTTCCTCTTGCTCCTCTGAGGGATCCGCTGGAAATAGCCTTACAAAGAGAAGCCATATCAGGCTCTGCTCCGAGATCGCTTACTTCCTTGGCTGCAGACATAATTGTCATCGTCATATTAGTTCCGGTATCACCGTCGGGAACCGGGAAAACATTAAGCTCATTAATCCATTCTTTATTAGCCTCAAGATTCTTTGCACCGGCAATAAATACTTTAGCCAAAAGCTTGGAATCAATCTGATTTACGCCCACGTCAGTAGTTCCTCCTTAATCAATCACCTTAACGCCCTCAACGTAGACGTTAATCTTTTCTATTTCAAGTCCCGTAAACTCTTCAATGCGGTACTTGACATTCTCCATAAGGTTTTCACATACTGCCACAATGCTGACGCCGTAAGCAACTATAATATGAAAATCAAGTACAAGCTTATGATTACGAACGGATACGTTTATGCCTCTTCTTAAGCTGTCCTTTTTAAGGAGCTTTACCAGACCGTCACGTACATTGAATCCGGCCATGCCTACAATTCCGAAGCATTCGATCGCAACGCTGCCGGCGAACTGGGCAATAACGTCGTTGTCAACCGTAATGTTTCCCATATGAGTATTCACTGATGAATTCTTCATAGATGTTACCTCCTTTGTTTTGGCACATACACCTTAGACTATAACAGTTTTTTATGAAAAAGGAAACAAAAAAATTTTTATTAAAAAAAATCTTGCAATTATCCAACATTTTTGTTAGTATATCAATGTTGTGTTTAAAAAGAATACTAAATCCCTGCAAGGAGGTGTTATATCATGGCAAAATGTGATGTATGTGGCAAGGGCATTCACTTTGGTAACAATGTCAGCCATTCTCATAGAAGAAGCAACGCTATTTGGAAATCAAATGTACAGAGCGTTATGTGTAAAGTGAACGGCGGAAACAAGCGTCTTCACGTTTGCACCAGATGCCTCAGAAGCGGCGCTGTAGAGCGTGCTTAATTAAACGGCAAATTCAAAGGACAGCTTTTGGGCTGTCCTTTTTGTTTTGTACATATTTAGATTTATAAGTCTTTTCTCTTCTGGAACTCTTTTGTAAGAGCCTGCGAAAGCTCTAAGTCTCCGAAGAGATTATCGGGATGAAAAATCTTTAAAAGGTCTTTATATCTCTTTCTGAGTCCAAGGGAATTTCCGCCAATACCTCTAAAGAGAAACTCCGCCACGTTACTTGCGTCCGCATTCTTCGCTTCGGACTCCGCACGGCTTATTCGCTCGAGATACGCCTTCTTCTCTCTTTCAAACTTACGCCTGTCTTCCTCTAAAGACCTGAAGCCCTCTGTAAGGATCTCCATTTTTTTATCGAAAAACATATTCTCCTCTTTTAGGCGCTTTCGCTCCGCAAGAGTACGCCGGTTGAGCTCATCAAGCTCATCGCGAAGTACAACTCTGTCCTTTAAAAAGTCATCCTGAAGCTTGACGAGACGGGCTCTTTCTTCATCAAGACGCTTTTTCTCCTGGGAAATACGTAAGTTTTCTTCAAATAGAAAG
>JAFPRD010000052.1:0-6074 GCA_017401005.1 Lachnospiraceae bacterium | reverse complement strand
TTTCATAGCTTATCTTCAGGTTTCGGGAACAAGCAGACCGGAAAAAGTTGAGCCCATGTTCCCTGCCGGGTACTTTGTGTATCTTGTACTCGGCCTGTTTATGCTTGTTTCGGCAGTAGCGATTATGATCATTCTTCCAAAGGCTGAAAAGGAAGAAAAGTATTACATGGAACCCAAATATAAGCTTTTCCTTATGTTTCTTCCCTTTGCAATGCTTTGTTTTGTATTTGCATACCTTCCTCTTTACGGCTGGAGATATGCTTTCTTCGACTATAGCGCGGGCGGAACCCTTTCTGCGGAAAACTTTGTAGGTTTTAAATGGTTTACAATGCTCTTTGAAAACGATGCAACCAAGGCAGATATTGTCAGAGTACTTAGAAATACTCTTGTGATGAGTGGTCTTGGCATTGCCACAAGCTGGCTTCCTATGGCATTTGCCATATTTTTAAATGAGATCAAGGTAGGATGGTTTAAGCGCATAGTTCAGACCTTTACGACGATCCCCAACTTTATTTCATGGGTTTTGGTATATGCAATAGCCCTGGCTATTTTTTCAACCGATGGTTTTATCAATACAGCCTTCGGAGGAAATACAAATTATCTTATGGGTAACAGCTTTATCTGGCTTAAGATGCTTGCCTGGGGAACATGGAAGGGTATCGGCTGGAGCGCGATCATCTATATTGCGGGAATATCAGGAATTGACCAGCAGCTTTACGAAGCGGCTACAGTAGACGGAGCCGGAAGATTTCAAAAGATGTGGCATGTAACCGTTCCGGGACTCCTTCCGACTTACTTTGTAATGCTGCTAATGAGCGTTGCAAATGTTCTTTCAAACGGTATGGATCAGTATTTCGTGTTCCAAAACGCACAAAACACCTCGACGATCCAGGTTCTTGACTTATACGTATATACTCTTGGTATCACAAAGGGAAATATCCCCTTGTCAACGGTTATCGGTATGGTCAAGTCTGTGGTCAGTGTCGTACTTCTCTTCGGAGCCAATGGAATATCAAAGGCAATCCGAGGTGAGAGTATTGTGTAAGGAGGTGACCTAAATGGCTAAGACTAAACAGGAAAAACTGGATGCCAAAGCGGAAAAGAAATATTACAGATACCATAAAAAGAAAACCCGTATAACCTTTGGTGATATAGCTTTTAACGTATTTGATTACGGATTTTTCGGGTTGTTTACAATACTTTGTTTCTTCCCGTTTTATTTCCTTTTTATCAATACGATATCAAACAACGATCTTGTTCAAAAAGGACAGATCACATTTTTTCCAAAGGGACTGAATATAGATAACTATATTGCGATGCTGCATGTATCGGACCTAGGTAATGCATTTCTCGTTTCCATCGCAAGAACTGTTCTCGGTACGGCTGTGATGGTCCTTGCCACAGCCTTTGTGGGATACCTTGTTACGAAAAAGGAAATGTGGGGAAGGAAATTCTGGTACAGATTTCTTGTAATAACGATGTATTTTAACGCCGGAACCATTCCCTGGTTTTTAAATATGTCGATGCTTGGACTGACAAACAATTTCCTTGCTTATATAATTCCCGGAATCGTAGCGCCCTACAATATTATCCTTGTAAAGACCTATATCGAGTCGATACCCGGGGAACTTGAAGAGAGTGCACTTATTGACGGAGCGGGATTTTTTACGGTTTGGAGAAAAATCATTTTCCCCTTATCCAAGCCGATACTTGCAACTATCGCAATATTCGGTGCGGTAGGACATTGGAACTCCTTTACGGATTCCCTTATCCTGATGCAGAGCGCTCCGGAGTTCTTTACATTACAGCACAGACTGTATATATATTTGAACACATCTTCAAACCTTGCACAGGTAATGTCAACGGGAGGAAGCTCCGCTTCCAACGCAGCGGCGTCTATGATGAACCAGAAAGTGCTCAAATATACCATATCGATGGTGACTGTAATCCCTATACTTATCGTATATCCTTTTATGAACAGATATTTCGAAAAGGGAATTATGCTTGGAGCGGTTAAGGGATAAAGGATCTTTTAATAATTGTTTCGAAGAAACGACAGGAGGATGAAAGATGAAAAAGTTTAAGAAAGTTGCTGCGCTTGCCCTCGTGGGCGTGCTTGCGGCAGGACTTCTTTCGGGCTGCTCAGCCGGAGGAGGTAAAAAATCCGGAAAGACTGTCACACTTACAGTCTTTTCACAGCTTGCAAACTTTTCCGGAATCCAGCAGGGATGGTCTGCGGATATCTTAAAGGAGAAGTTTGGTGTAGAGCTTAATATTGTTCCAGATCTAAACGGTATGCTTCAGACCAGAATGGAAGCGGGAGACCTTGGAGATATTGTAATCTGGGGCTCTGACGGAACCCAGTATACCAATGCCATTGCAGCCGGACTTTTATACGACTGGAATGAGGATGATCTTCTTGCGGATTGCGGTCCCTATATACAGGAACATATGGCTGCCGCTTTGGAGAAAAACTCTCATATAAAGCCCGAAGGAATGGAAGATGATGAAACTGTTTACGGCTTTGGACATGCTGTTGCAACTTCATCGGAAGACCATCAGTCATTTTTCTATACATGGGATGTTCGCTGGGATCTTTACAAGCAGCTGGGATATCCGACGGTTAAAAACTACGATGATATGCTTAAGCTCTTTAAGGATATGAAGGATATCTGTCCTACTGACGACAACGGAAATCCTACTTACGCCGTATCAATCTGGCCCGACTGGGACGGAGATATGGTTATGTACGTTAAGTCTACTGCTACTGCTTATTATGGATATGATGAGCTCGGACTCGGACTTTACGATCCTTCAACCGGAGATTATTACGACTGTCTCGGAAAAAATGCCGACGGTTCCTACGGACCTTATCTTGAGAGCCTTCAGTTCTACAATAAGCTTTATCAGGCAGGCCTTGTGGATCCCGATTCAATGACAAATACATGGGATAAGATGTCTGAGAAAGCATCTGCAGGCGGAACCTTCTCATCTATCTTTAACTATTCCGGACGCGCACTTTACAACACCGACGATCATATGGCGGCCGGAAAGATGATGTGTTCTCTTACCCCCGAGGATGCAACACCTATCGTTTACGGTATGGATGTTTACGGAGGCAACAGAATCTTTTCGATAGGAGCAAAGACCCAGTATCCCGAGCTTTGCATGGAAATCATCAACTATCTTTGCACTCCCGAGGGAAGAATGGTTATGGAGTATGGTCCTCAGGGCGTAACCTGGGACTACGATGAAGAGGGAAATACCTACTTTACCGAGCTTGGAAGCAAGTGCCATAACGACATCAACACTTCTATGGCAGAAGCGGGATACCAGGGATCTTTCCACGACGGACAGCCCCAGTGGAACAATATCACATGGGCTCTTGATGCTTTAAACCCCGATTCAAACGGCGAGCGCTACAACTCTGATTATTGGGCAAGCAACAACGTTAACGCCAAGTGTGATGTTGAGCAGGACTGGAGAGACTTTACGGGCTGCCTTACAACCGACGAGTATATGGAAAAGGGCGGATACAGACTTGCTCCTGCTACAACCTTTGTCGGCGGTAAGAGAGATGATGATATGCAGACAAAGTGGGACCAGACCACGGAATGCATCAGAACATACTCCTGGAACGCACTCTATGCTAAGGATGATGCTGAATTTGAGTCTATAGTAGAAGAGATGATCGCAAAGGCAAATTCCTACTACTACAAGGAATGCCTTGACTGGTCACTCGAAGAGGCTGCAAGACGCCACGAGGCTGAACTTGCGGTAGCCGGCAAATAAAGATTGCGTTTTTTAAGATATTAGTGTTTAATTGTAGAGGGGTTACAGACTTTTGGTAACCTCTCTATTATTATGTTTATCTGATAACTGTATTTATAATAATAGTAGGTATGATTTATGAAGCTTTTCAGCGTAGAAGGCCCGCTCTTTAAGTTCTTTGACAGACTCTGGGACCTTATTAAACTTAATTTTTTCTGGCTTATCTGCAGCCTGCCTGTGGTAACCGTCGGAGCGTCGACCGCAGCGGCTTTTTCCATAACGCTCCATATGGCGGATGATACGGAAGGGTATATCGTAAAGCCTTTTTTTAAAGCTTTTAAGGCTAATCTTAAAAAGGGTATACCCATGGGGATAGTATTCGATATCGGAGCTTATGCGCTTTATATCTTGTATCAGCTTGCCTTTAAGGCAGAAAAATACGAAGGGATCTTTTTAGGCGCCGCCATAATCCTTTCGGTGCTTTTATACAGCGGCTTTATCTATTCTTTTGCGCTCCTTGCAAGGTACGAAAACGGGATTATAGCAACTATCAAAAATTCATATAAAATATCCTTGAGGTATTTTGGAAGGACACTTCTTTTGGCAGTTTTGATAGGACTTGAGAGCGCTCTTTTTGTATGGAATCGTGTGCTTATAGCTATAGGGCTATTGATCGCCCCGGTATGTATAATGCTTACTGTCAGCGGATTTGCACTTAAAATATTTAAAGAACTTGAAAGACTGCCCGGAGCAGTATCTAATCCGGAGGATTTAGAGGATGCTTCCGAAAAGACAGACTGATAATCGGAGAATTACATGCTTTTTGATAGATTTTACCCTGATTGCGAGGCGGATTCGGCCTACAATCTGCCCTATGAAAAATTATATGAACTCGGATTTCGCGGAGTTTTGTTCGATATAGACAATACCCTCGTTCCCCACGGCGCGCCTGCGACAAAAAAGGCTGTTGCGCTATTTGAAAGGCTCAGGGAGATCGGCTTTGATACGACTCTTATTTCCAACAATAAAGAAGCGAGGGTAAAACCCTTTGCCGATGCGGTAGGCTCAAAATACCTTTACAAGGCCGGAAAGCCCTCGAGAAAAGGGTATGAAAAGGCTATGAGACTGATGCGTACAACCCCGGGGACAACCATATTTGTAGGGGATCAGCTCTTTACTGACGTTTGGGGAGCAAAAAGAAGCGGTATTTTTTCTTACCTTACAAAACCTATCCATCCCAAGGAAGAGATCCAGATCGTTTTAAAGCGCCGCTTAGAGGCAATAGTTTTGTTCTTTTATCATAGAAAACTTAGATAAGGATATAGAGAGTAAATGAACATCGGTGGTAAAACAAGAATTCTCGGAGTTATCGGTAATCCTATCGAGCATACCGTTTCTCCCGTAATACACAATAATCTTGCTGCGGCTTTAGGCGAAGATTTTGCTTACGTGGCTTTAAAGGTGGAAGATGAAGGACTCGAGGATGCGATTTACGGCGCATATGCTTTGAGCCTTTTGGGACTTAACGTCACAGTTCCCCACAAAAGCGCCTGCATGAAGTATCTTAAAGATATCGATCCTCTTGCTAAAAAAATAGGAGCGGTTAATACTCTTGTCAGGGTAGAAGGTGGTTATAAAGGATATAACACCGATATGCCGGGACTTCTCCGGGCTATGGAACATGACGGAGTTGATGTTAAGGGTAAGGATGTTATTATCCTCGGTGCCGGAGGCGTTGCAAGAGCGGTTTCGATTTTGATGACTTCATCAGGTGCAAAGCACACCTACATCCTTAACAGAACCCTTTCCAAAGCGCAGGCGATCGTTTCCGAGATAGAGGAAGACGAAAACCTTAAGGGACGTATATCCGCTATGGATATAAAGGATTATAAAGATCTTCCGGGAGATGATTATATCTGTATTCAGGCTACCAATGTCGGAATGCACCCGGATACAGAAAACGCTGTTATAGAGGATGCTGAGTTTTACAAAAAAGTATCCTTTGGTTATGATCTTGTTTATAATCCTCTTGAAACAAAGTTTATGAAGCTTTGCAAAAATGCCGGAGCAGATGCCTTTTGCGGACTCAGGATGCTTTTATATCAGGGAGTCATCGCCTTTGAGTACTGGACGGGACATAATGTTTCGGATGAACTTGCCGAAGAGGTTTACGGTAAGATGATCGAATATATGAATGAGCAGAGGTAAAGCACTTGGGCATTGACGCGGTTTTGGGGGATTGAATGGACGTCAAGGTACAACGCCTTCTTTTGGTCAAGGGTGGGGTATCGCAGCCACAGTTT
>JAFPRD010000051.1:0-5681 GCA_017401005.1 Lachnospiraceae bacterium | reverse complement strand
CTTGTTCATTGTTCCTGCTGCAAACTGAGCATCAAGAGCACCTGTACGTCCGATCTGAGCGTCTGAACCCATAGCGCCCTGGATATGGATTACATTGTACTCGGGAAGATTCTGTGAAAGAAGCCACTGTACTGCTGTGTCGCCTTCCTTAGCCATATCTGATACAACTGCTGCCTCATAGAGACTTGTGTCAACGTCGATCATACGGTCAAAGAGATAAACCTTGATTCCGGCTTCCTGTGCCTTCTTTAAAACTTCATCCCAACCGGTGGTCTCTGCTGCGGAGATAAGTAAGTAGTCAACACCTTCTGTGATGAATCCCTGTGCTGCCTGGAGCTGCTCGTCATTCTTTAAGCTGTATGATGTCTTAAGATCATATCCGTTCTCAGCCGAGAAAACAGCTTCCATGTCTTTTACGTTTGCTTCACGGTATCCGGACTCTGAAGGGGGGTTGTTTACAACTCCGACCTTGATGGTTCCGGAACTCTTTCCTCCTGTTTTAGCTCCACATCCGCCAAGCAGACATGAGAAAGCTAAAACGCCCACAAGTAACAATGCACCAAACTTTTTCATTACCTTGCTATCCTCCTTTTTGCAGCCGTTATCGGCTTATACATAAAGGATAGACTATTTGGTTTTTCAGGTAAATAAAGGCATATTTTAAGTTGGTTGAATATTATACTCTTTTTATTTTACATAATTTAAATCGGTTAAAAATTATTTTATACAGGTTGATTTTGATTTTGCGCCCTGTACTCCGAGGGTGTCATTCCCACATTTTTCTTAAAGATGTAACTGAAATAATGGGCGTCGTTATATCCAACCTCTCCCGCTATCTGCGAGCTTCGAAGTCCCGTACTCTTAAGCATCTCCTTAGCCTTTCCGAGCCTTAAATACATAAGATACTCGGTAAAGGTCTTACCCGTTTGCTGGGAAAAGACAGTTGAAAATCTGCTGTTACTCATGCCAACCGCCCTTGCAACATCCTGCAGCATCAGATTGGGATCGGAAAACTTTGAGGACATAAAAAGCTTTGCCTCATTAACGACTCCGGGGGTCTGCTCGTCCGCTTTTTCTCCCATCTCCCTGACGCCGAGTATAAGGGACTTTTCATCCTTCCTCTCCGTCAAAAGATGGCGTATATGTCTGGCGCTTTTAAAGCTCTTGTAAATATCCTCGGGGCGGCTTACGATATCCCCGATTCCAACCTTAGTTTCCGGCGCGCTTCCGGCATCCCCCTCATCCCAAAGCCTTTCTATCTCCCTTGTCATAGACGTCGCGAAGGCGTACGCCCTCTCCTCAACATCCTCCGGCGTATCCCCCAAAACAAGAAATCTTGTACCCGTTCTTCCCGGGCAGGCGAGAACCATCCCTCCGCTTCTCTCCGAAAGCTGTCCTGCCGCCTGCTGCCCCTTTTCCGTCGGGTTAAAGAGGGCGTCTATAACAGCGTAGTGCTTAGCGGGCAAAGGGCATCCCATAGACTGAAGCTGAGCTATCACCTCCCCCGCTTCTTCCTCTTTGGCCTCATCCGAAAAAAGTGACGCGATCAGCTTTTCCTTTACAAGCTTGCCGCCCATCTCCATCCGGGCTCTTAAGCTTGCTGCGTGAAGAGAAGCCTTTTTCTCCTCCGCTATCTGGGCGCTTACCTTATCGAGGACTTTTTTCAGCTCCTCGGCATTTATGGGCTTTAAAAGATATTCCCTTACCCCGAGAGCAATGCACTGTCTCGCATATTCAAACTCATCGTATCCGCTTAAGACCACAATCCCGATCCAGGGCATCTGCGCCCTCAAGGTCTTGCAAAGCTCGATCCCGTCCATAAAGGGCATCTTGATATCCGTTATCACAATATCGGGGTTGGTGTCTCTTATCATAGGCAGCGCCATCTCCCCGTCAGGGGCCTCCCCCACAAGGACGTAAGGCGTTTCTTCCCAGGGGAAGGATTCTCTGATACCCTCTCTGATAACGATCTCATCATCAGCCAGAAACACTTTCATTTTCGTAAATCTCCTCTCTCGTCCTTAAAGGTACTTTAAACGAAACCTTCGTACCTTCGCCGCTGCTTTCTATCATCAGGCCTTCCGCCTGGTTATAGTAAAGTCTTATCCTTAGGTTAACGTTAACAAGGCCGAAGCCTCCGCCGCCTTCGCTAACCGTGGGCCTGCCGTTTTTCATTCTCTCATTAAGCTCCCTAAGCTGATCCGGTGTCATACCGCAGCCCGTATCCTTTACACAAAAGACAAGAAAATCTCCCTCTTTTTTGCCGCTGACACTTATCTTTCCGCCGCCTCTTTTTATCTTTATCCCGTGATACAGCGCGTTCTCAACGAGGGGCTGCAAGAGAAGCTTTAATATATACACTTCCCCAAGGTCGTCGGGAATATCGATCTCATAGTTCATAATATCCCGGTATCTTGTCTGCTGGATCTTTAAGTATCCTTCTATATGCTTTTTTTCCTGGCTTATGGGAATCCAATCCGCTCCGGAAGACAAGCTTATTCTGAAAAAGTTTGAAAGAGCGCTGGTAAGCTGAATTACCTCATCCTTTTCCCCCGCTTCCGCCTTCCAGACTATGGCATCAAGAGTGTTATAAAGGAAATGGGGATTTATCTGCGCCTGAAGGGTACGAAGCTCGGCTTTTCTCAGGCTTTTGGCGTCCCGGTTGCTCTTTTCCATCATACTCTGTAGCCTGTCCGCCATAATATTAACCTGTGTCGTAAGATTGCGAAGCTCGGCAATATCCGTATCCGCAATTCGGCCCTCAAGGCTTCCTCCCGCGATTGCCTTTGCCGCCTCCTCAAGCCTTTCTATGGGCTGTCTTACGGAAAGAGCCGTCGTCCTAACGGCCCGGTTTCTGATGATGAGGGCAACTATAACGGTAAGGACCTCAAACGCCGCGGTACAGATGACGATTATCCTCATACTTACGCTCATCCTTGCGGTAGATGTGATCTCCCCGGAAATATATTCCTCCAGCATACTCGCAACAAGATTTGCTACATCCCGCACCTCCTCGAGCTGCTCCTCGCTTTGGACAACGGGAAGCTGTGCCTCGAAATTGTCCCTGATCCGGTCGACATAGTTTTCAAGAGTCCCCATAGTCCTCTCTGCAACGATGAGCGAAAGCCTGTTTTCCTCCCCGGTCTGGGATGAGATGGTCTCTATAGTCTCCTCGACGCTGCTGATAGTGACGTAGATATTGCTGCCGGCAAAGGTCTCCCTTCCGCTTACGATATTCCAGACCGTTCCGGGGATCTGCACCGAAACGACATTTTTAAGGCTTGTGATAGTCTCCATACGAAGGATGGAACTGTGATATTTCCAGGCATAAACAAGCATCAAAACAAGGCTGATGATGATCGGTACCACAAGTACCAGCACCAGCCTGTGAGACAGAACACTTATCTGCCCCAGAATACTTTTCTCTTTTTTAAGCTTCCCCATAGGCTCTGTCCCCGTAAGAGTCGTACAAAACTAATATCCCCTTGGCATTATCTGCGAAGTATCCTGTTCATCCGAAAAATAAACCTCCTCCGGATGGATCAGCTTTTCAACTTCTTCTCCGCTCTTTAGCTTAAGGGCTGTTTCCATTAAAGCTTTTCCTAATTTGGGAGTACATTCAACGACGCAGTTTATCTTGCCCTGTTTAAGAATATCGATGGCCTCCTGACCTCCGTCGATGGAAATGATGATAATATCCTTTCCCGGCTCAAAGCCCGCCTTTTCGATCTCCGGCAAGGCTCCGATGGTCATCTCGTCGTTGTGAGAAAATACCACGTCGATGGAATCTCCGTAGGTATCTATAA
This sequence comes from Lachnospiraceae bacterium, assembly GCA_017401005.1. Taxonomy (GTDB): domain Bacteria; phylum Bacillota; class Clostridia; order Lachnospirales; family Lachnospiraceae; genus AC2028. The sequence continues at coordinate 1,875 of JAFPRD010000051.1, read as the reverse complement.
GATACCGCATGCACTCGGCACCGCGGCTTTTCAGAAAGTCCCCGTCTATACTCTCAAGCACGTTCATCCTCTCATCGGCTCCTATGGTGTCAAAAAAGCCCGCCTGTCTTTGCATCATAGGCGTAGAGTTTTCCGTGCCCGTAATCTCAACTATGTTTATCTGCTCAAGTCCCAGCTCGTCGGCCTTGCGAAGAAGATATTCCCCCGCCATCACGCCTTCGTTGTAAAAGTCGGCCCCTATAAGGCACGTGGTAAGATCCGACTTATCAGTGCTGATATCCCTGTCCACAAGTATCACGGGAATCCCGGCGTCCTTTGCCTCCTTAAGCACATTGTCCCAGCCATCCTCAACTATAGGCGAAAAGGCGATAACATCAACCTTATAGGCAATAAACCGCCTGATAGCCGCTATCTGGTTTTCCTGCTTTTGATTAGCGTTTTCAAGCATCAGTCCAACCCCATAGTTTTCGGCCTGCTGCTCAATATCAAGCGTATTTCCTATACGCCATGCGCTCTCCGTGCCTATCTGGCTAAATCCAAGCAAAAGCTTCGGATCCTTTGAGTCCTTTTCCGTGTTCACGCAGCCTGTTATCCCCATAACAAGAAGCGCGGTAAAAAGAAGGACAGACATTTTTTTAATAAACATAGTGTTACCCCAAGAAAAGCCTTCTTTTACTACTATAAGTCCGTTTTTACTTTTTTCCTTTTTTCTTAAATATCTTTGATCTAAAGAGGATCAGATTAAATACAACAAATATTCCGAGTACCGCTGCCATACAGATAAACACTGCTTTATCGGAGGTCGGTGCGTAGGATGCAAGGAGCATTATGGGAAATCCGCAGATAATGGCAGGGAAATTTTGATAAACAATATTTTCCGAAACCGGAGTCTCAAATTCCGGATCCACTTCTCTTAAGAGTATGATTCCCGTACTTGCGGTACCCGTAAGCATTCCGAACATTGCAAGAAACTGTTCATGCCTGTATTCGGGGAAAAGCCTGTCGCTCACAAACTTTATATAGATAAATGTTACAAGCGCACCCACAACGCAAAGTATGCAAAGAACCCCGATGTAATTGGCGATAAGGTCTATCTGGATCGCTCCGATGCCGGCTACAATCATAATATCAAAGGCAAATCCCGAAATACGGTTTAAGAGGAAATTGTTTATATAATCCCTCTTCATGATGCCCTTCTTGCGAAGAAGCCCGATGATTGCCTTAAGCACAACGCCCATAAGCGCGCCGAAAAGGAAGTTGAATCCGTAGATCGTGGACTTAAGTCCTCCCGCGAGATTGCCCAAAACAAACATTATTCCGTAAGCTCCGGCGTAGCAGATAGCGATCAGTGCGATTTCCATTGTGATCTTGTCGATGGACTCGATCATAGGAATCTCGCCCTCATCCTCAACAACTTCTCTGTTGAGCTCGCTCTGCTCCGTTCTTACAACGAGGTCACCCTTTCTTCTCTTGTAGTTAAGATAGATGACTCCGACGATACTTGCGCTTAAAAATCCGAAGGCCGCAGCCGTAAGTCCGAAGCTCTTTCCGCCGGTAAGTCCATAGGTCTCATAAATACTTCCGTAGTTAAGAGCCTGGCCGGTTCCCTGTCCGTAACCAAAGCAGAGAAGCAGCCCCGACGCCTTTAAAAGCTTAGGCAAAAAGATGGCGGCAACCGTCGTGATAACAAGGCCCACAAAAGCCTGTATCAGATACGTGTTAACCGTAGTAAGACCGGTATTTAAAACATCTCTGGTACGGGTTTTGCTTTTGCCCCTTGTCTTTCTTAGCGTCATAGCGATAAATCCAACCGCAAGACAGTGGTAGGTTAAGATCTCCAGGATCTCTATACCGCTCTTGTCGCTGCCTGCGCTG
>JAFPRD010000050.1:0-13966 GCA_017401005.1 Lachnospiraceae bacterium | reverse complement strand
GCTGTTGACCTTGTAAGGAAAGCGGGCTGTAAAAAGAACTTTATACAAAACTACATCGAAGAGATTTCTGCAAGACAATACGCCGAGATTTATTTCAAGATTCCCGTTTCCGACAATGTGCTGAATTATAAGGAATATTGATAAAGCTTGCCCTACGACGATTAAAGCTTAAACCTTATGCTTAACGCAAAGATCCCCGCATATAAATGCGGGGACCTTTTTTATATATATTTGTTTTTCTAATCTTACAGATCGAAGAAAGATACAGCCTCTACGAGATGCTCGTCGATAGCTCTCATCTCTTCGGTACGGGCCTGGGTATCGGTACAAGCCTCCGCTACGGTTGAGCAGCTTGCGGATACTTCCTGGGCGCTGGCTCCAAGCTCCTCGGATACTGCGCCGAGGTCAGTAGTTGAATTGGTAAGCTCGGTCTTAATAGAGTCAAGCTCCGCAGTCATCTCTGAAATAGCTGAGATTCCGGCTACGCTCTGGTCTACAGCTCCGGAGAGGATAGTGAACTTACCCTGAGTCTCGGTAATATACTCTCTCTCGCTTTCGATGATTCCTCTAACCTTTTCGGCAACCTGTACGGTCTCATTGGAGATATCCGTAACCTTCTTAACGATATCATTGATCTTTGCCGCATTTTCTGAGCTGCTTTCAGCAAGCTGCTTGATGCTCTCGGCAACGACTGCGAATCCTCTTCCGGCCTCTCCCGCTCTTGCCGCCTCGATGGAAGCGTTAAGTGAAAGGAGCTGGGTCTGGCTTGCGATATCATCGATCATCTGAACAGATTCGGAGATATCTTTTACAGCGTCATTTGTAGCGCTGATCTTGTCACTGATTTCGGTAACGGCGTTAACGGATTCGTTGCTCGACTTAAGCACGGTATCCATATACTCGGTAGCTTCGTTGTTTGCTACCATGATCTCGTCGGAAGCATTCTTAAGGATCTCAACGCTTTCGTTAAGTCTCTCGATATTGTCTCCGAGTTCTATAGCCTTTTCAGACATATTCTGTGCTGACTCGGCGACGGTCTGGGATGTCTGGGCTACTTCGTTTACCGCCTCGTTTATCTGGTTGATACTCTCTACATTGTTTGTAGTCTTTGAATCAACGTCTATAACTGCGCCGTTGAGGTCACCTGCTGAGGATTTAACTGTTCCAACAGCGTTTGTAAGAGCGTTCTTTAAATCTTCCGATGAACTGATTAAAGCTCTTATCTCTCTTACATTGCTCTTGGTATGAAGCTCTGCCTTAAGATTACCCTTTGCAAGCTCCTCAGTATTATTCTGGAGAGCGATGATAGGATTAGCAACAAGTCTTGCAACTAAAAATGCCACAACAGCAAACACAATCAAAACTCCGCCGCCAAGAACGATTGAGCTGAGAGCAATCTGATTCTCCGCTTTTTGAACCGTTGCCATAAGCTCTCCGGCAAAGCTCATTCCGTAAAACGTACCGTCTTCGGAATAAATCGGCATATAGAAGACGTAATACTTTTTGCCACCGATGGTTACATCTTTTTTCTCTACGGTACTTCCGGCCTTAACCGTCTGATAAATGCCGGAATCGGCCTTGGTTCCGATATTTCTCGTTCCGTCGGCATTTTTAAGGGATGTGATGTATCTTGTATCTTCTATGAACAAGGTTACATCCACACCTGACTTCTGAAAACTGTCACAGAATTCAAAGCTTGTATCGTCCTGTTCGAGGATACCTTCGTTAATGTCATACTCGAAGTATCTCGCCGTCGCTATTGCAGCCGTCTCAAGCCTTGAGTATGTGCTCTTTTCCATCTGACTGTCAAGCTGAAGTACGGCTGAAACCGTTACAACAACGAGACCCACTGTAAGGGGAATAAGCGCAAAGAGAATTTGCATCAGATAAATAGAGATTCCACTTTTCTTTTTCATACTACTCCTATCCTACGGTTAGCTTCGGGTTCCCATCCTTGCTACCGTAAATAAAAAATTTATAATAAATACCTTGAGGTAATTATTATTAATATTTATATCGAAAAAAAATGAAAAAACTTAAGATGCCTTATTCTATTTTTCGGTATAATCCACAAAAGAAATATTTAAATTCACAACACCGGATACGCCGTCAACGGTGCCGCTCTTTTTATACTGCCACATTGAAAACTTGTAAGGATAATCCGGAAGATCCGCTTCCTCTTCAAGCCAAAAGTCGTAAGCAGTAAGCTTAGACATTTCTATCTCTTTAATGAACCATTCCTTGGTTCCGAGTATACAAGCATTATAACCCTTGGCGCTTACAATATCAAGAAATGTCTTGGCTATATTTGTCTTATCATTAACCGATAAGGGTTCGATCCGCGCCGTATCTCCTTTTACAAATCTCATATCAAAAGCTATGGGATAATCGATATGATAATCACCAATGGATTCAAGGACAAGATTTGCCTCTTCCGTGGCCTCCTCGGGACTGATGGCCTGGGAAGTAAAGTAAACGCCTACTTTAAGCCCGGCATCTGTCGCCCGCTTTATATTATCAAAAAAGTAATCGTCAAGAGATATCTGTCCGTCGCCGTAGCCTCTTAAGCCTACTCGGATCATTACAAATGCGATACCGTCTTTTTTTACTTTGTTATAGTCAATGTAATCCTGGTATTTCGAAACGTCTATTCCGATATATGACACTTTCTTGCCGTCAAGATAGTACTCCATTCGATCATCCTTGCAGACAAGATTTGAAAAATCGTATTCATTCTTGGGAAGATACTGGGATATGGTAACCCATTCCGTAGACCCGTCCCTTAAAGTAACCGCTGTATGCTTTCCGTCCTTTGAAGGATCGTTCTCATCCGTTCCCTCTGCTAAGCCTCCCTGACTCGGAAGAAGGAGCCCGTTTCCCCCCGCGCTATTATCTCCTGCCCCGGCAAGATCGGGTACTTTTTCTATTTCGGTCTTACCGCTTTCGGGAACCTCAGGATAAAGATTCCAAAAGTCAAGTTCATCGGGGGATGTAATACCGTAATCAGTTTCCTTTTCTTCTGACGCTACGCCAGATCCTGCACCCGAGGCAGAGGCATTTTGATTTTTTCCGGATTCGTCACTGTACAGAGTCTCAGCTGCGTGACGATCGTTTCTTTTCATTTTGTTCTTAAGCTGAGGGATAACCGCTATCCCGACGATCACAAAAACAAGAAGGACGGAAGCGACAACCACCGCTCCCATCTGAGGAGATATTTTATTGTCGTTTCCGTCCAATTTCATATACTAGTTTTCCTTTATGATTATTTTCTTGGGACATTTTCCGGCGCAAATACCGCATCCCACACACTTTTCCTGGTCGATGACCGCGTGGTTATCCACTAAGGTAATCGCCTCTTTAGGGCAGTTCTTAGCGCAGATTCCGCAGCCGATACAGCCAACCGAGCAGGCCTTCATCGTAACGGGGCCCTTGTCCTTCGAACTGCATCCCACAACATATTTAGCCTTGTAAGGCACAAGAGAAATAAGCTTTTTAGGGCAGGCGGCTACGCACTTTCCGCAGGCCTTACACTTTTCCTTATCTACAACCGCAACTCCGTTTTCAACATGAATCGCATCAAAGGGGCAAACCTTTACGCAGGTTCCAAAGCCGAGACATCCGCTGTTGCACTTTTTAGGGCCACCATCGGGTACAAACTCCAGCATACGGCAGTCCTTGGCTCCAATGTAATCGTAATTGGTTCCGGCCTTCTCGCAGTCGCCCTTGCAGGCTACATACGCTACCATTTTTTCACTGGAAGCAGCCTCTACGCCCATTATCGCGGCTATCTTTTGGCCTACTGCGTCCCCGCCTACGGGGCAGGCGTTAACGGGAGCCTCTCCTGCTGCTATAGCGGCGGCAAGTCCGGAACATCCCGGATATCCGCAGCCTCCGCAGTTATTTCCGGGAAGAGCGGATAAAACCTCCTCTTCCTTTGGATTGGTTTTAACTTTAAATACGATACCGGCTACGCCAAGAAACAATCCTACGAAAATTCCTACAGCAGCTACAACGGCGCCGGCTATTATTATTCCGATATAGTTCATCTTTCCCCTCCTTTACAATAAGCCCGAGAAACCGCAGAAGGCGATTGCCATAAGTCCGGCCGTCAAAAGAACCGATGGCATTCCCTTAAAGCTTTCGGGGATATTATTGTACTCCATCTTTTCACGGATACCCGCAAGGATCACGATTGCAATAGTAAAACCTACCGCAGTGGCAAATCCGTTTACAACACCGGTTCCGATACCGTATTCTTTCTGTACGTTTGTAAGAGCTACTCCAAGTACGGCGCAGTTTGTTGTAATAAGGGGAAGGTATACTCCGAGAGCCTCGTAAAGAGACGGAATAGCCTTCTTTAAGAACATCTCAACAAACTGAACAAGCGCAGCTATTACAAGAATAAATACGATGGTCTGAAGGTATGTAATGTTAAAAGGCACAAGTATGAACTTGTAGATCACGCCGGCTACGGCGCTTGCCAGAGTGATGACAAATATGACCGCCGCTCCCATTCCGGCTGCAGTCTTTATTTTTTTCGATACTCCGAGGAAGGGACAGAGTCCCAAGAACTGAGATAAAACTACATTGGAAACCAGGGATGATCCCACAAGGAGTATGAGGAGGTCTCTGATAGTTGATGCATTATTCATTTTCATCGCCCTCCTTCTCTACTTTTTTCTCTGCTGCGTTTATTACAGGGTTTTCTTTCGGTGCATCAGCATCGTAAAAGCGCTTGCTGCATCCCTTGTCGCCGCAGGAAGCGCAGTCCTCGGTGCATCCCGACTGTACCTTGGAAACATCCTTGCCCTTGGCGGCAGCCTTCTTCTTAATAAAGTTTTGAAGGGCTGTAAGGCCGGCGAGTACAAAGAACGCTCCGGGCGCAAGTACAAAAATATTGATAGGAGTATATCCCGCAGGCATCACATGAAATCCGAAGATTTCACCTACTCCAAGAAGCTCTCTTACCGCTCCGATAAGTGTAAGGGCTATAGAGAATCCAAGTCCCATTCCAAGTCCGTCAAAAAGAGACGGGATCGGAGGATTGTGGTATGCGTAGCTTTCCGCTCTTCCGAGGATAATACAGTTAACTACGATAAGAGGAATGTAAACTCCAAGGGCTGTATTAAGCGCGGGAAGATATGCCTCCAAAAGCAGCTGAACCATAGTAACAAAAGATGCGACGATTACGATAAATGCAGGTATACGCACCCTGTTTGGAATAAATTTTCTAAGGAGCGAAATAATAAGGTTAGAAAGGGCAAGTACCACAGTCGTAGTAAGACCCATTCCAAGTCCGTTCATAGCCGAGGTCGTAACCGCAAGGGTCGGACACATACCAAGCATTAAAACGAAGGTAGGGTTTTCTTTTATAAGTCCGTTTATGAGGCGTTCAGCAATTTTCTTTTCTTTCATCTGCTAAAACCTCCCTTCCGATACGGCATTTGAATATATTTCCGCAGCCGCTTCCAGCGCTCCGTTTACAGCGCCTGTAAAAGCCTTTGTTGTGATCGTTGCACCGCTTATTGCGTCGATCTCGTTGTCGGATACCGCGCCGCTCTTTGTATAGATAAATGAAAGAGCAGATTTATCTTTAAACTGAGGCACAAGCACCTCTCCCGCTCTCATACCAAGTCCCGGCGTTTCAGAGATCTTAAGGATCGAAACTCCCAAAAGATGAGCCGGGCTTTCTGACGGGTCTATTCCTAAGTAAAGAACGATATCTCCGTTGTAACCCTGGGATGATGTAGACTCAACCACATATCCGCAGAAGGCACCCGAAGCATCATACGACTCGTAAACCTTGCCAACGGTTATACCGTTTTCTGAAAGCTTTTGAAGCGTTTCAGCGCTTAAGCTGTATTCTATTTCTTTAAATTCCTTTCCTTCCGGCATTACCTCGTTGCATGCCCTGTTGATGGCCAGCTGTTCCTGGTACTCTCTTGGCTCTTTAGTCAGCTGATATACAAATCCCAGAAGGAGGCCGGCGATAAGTGTTATGATAAGGATTGCTCCGGCTTCTTTAAGCATTACTTTAATATCTTTAGACATATCACTTACCTCCTTTCTTCTTAAGTTCGGATCTCTTATATCCGAAAGGAGTAGGTCTTGTAAACTTCTCGATAAGAGGTACAAGCAGGTTTCCTAAGATGATTGCGTAGGATACGCCTTCAGCCGAAGGACCGAAGATTCTGAATATTCCGGTCATAATTCCAAGGAATACTCCGAAAACAACCTGTCCCCATTTTGTAATAGGCCTTGTAACATAATCCGTAGCCATAAAGAAGGCACCGAGCATAATACCGCCGCCGGATAAATGCGCCGCGATAAATGCAGGGTCAAATCCGTGATGTCCGAAGATTATAAGGAAAAGCACGAATGTTACGATATAGCATCCGGGGATTATAAGGTCGATGACGCCCATAATGATGAGGAAGCATGCGCCGATAACGATAGCTATCAGAGATGTCTCACCAATGGTTCCCGAGGTTTTACCGATGATCATATCAAAGATATTTACGCTCTCTCCCGCTTTTAAAAGAGCAAGGGGCGTTGCTCCGGTATAAGCATCGGTTGCAAAGTTTGTCATAGCCGCAGGGAACGAGATCACAAGGAAGCATCTCGCGCCAAGGGCAGGGTTCATAAAGTTTTGTCCGATTCCTCCAAAAAGCATCTTTACAACGATGATCGCAAAGAAGCTTCCGAGAGCCGGCATCCAAAGAGGGATACTTACCGGCATATTAAGGGCAAGCAAAAGGCCCGTTACTATTGCGGAAAGGTCCGTTATAGTCTGCTTTTTCTTAAGGATAAGATTGAATAAAAACTCGGATAAAACCGCAGAAGCGACGCTTATAGCGATAACAAATACCGCTCTTAATCCGAAATTGTAAACACCAAAACCGGTAGCGGGAAGTAATGCGATGATGACAAGGAGCATTATTCCGCCTGTAGTAGCCTTCGATCTGACGTGGGGATTGGAGGATACTTTGTATGTTGTTACTTTAGTTTCTTCAGCCATTTTCTCCTCCCTCCTACTTTTTACGCCTGTTGGCAAGTTCTATTTTTCTCATTGATTTGATGCTCTGTGTCAGGGGTCTCTTTGCAGGGCAGATAAAGCTGCAGCAACCACACTCACAGCACTCCATTCCGCCGTATTCAACAAACTTCTCCATATCGAAATGCTCTGCGAAATCCGCAAGGGCATTCGGCATTACCCTTCCGGGGCAAACCGAAACACATCTTCCGCATTTAATGCAAGGGGAAGGCTCCGAGGCCGCAACTTCGTCATGTTCAAAAGCAAGAAGTGCGGTGGATGTCTTCGTCGTAGGTACGTCAAGTCCAAACATTGCAAAGCCCATCATAGGACCGCCGCAGATTATCTTTTCGGGGGTTACCTTAAATCCGCCGTCTGCGTCAAGTACTTCCTGATAACTCATGCCGATAGGTATCTTGAAGTTTCTCGGGTCTGCTACGGCATCGCCGGTAACGGTAACGATCCTCTCCATAAGAGGCTTTCCGTAAACTACGGCATTGTAAATGGCAACGAGAGTGTCGACGTTATCAACTATACAGCCCACATCGGCGGGGAGCATGGTGGAGTTTATCTTGCGTCCCGTGGTAGCGTTTATCAGCATTCTCTCAGCGCCCTGAGGATACTTTGTATATACGCCTTTAACCGTAATACGCTTGTCTTCATGCGTCAGCTTCTTTAAAAGCGCGATACAGTCAGGTTTGTTCTCTTCGATTGCGATTATTCCGTGGGCATTGTCAAAGAGGCGAAGAAGTATCTTCATACCGCCGATAAGCTTTTCGGGCTCTTCCATCATTCTGCGGTAATCGCTTGTAAGATAAGGCTCGCACTCCGCGCAGTTTGCAATAATATACGTAATATTGTCCGGATCTTTCGGAGAAAGCTTTACATGCGTAGGGAATCCCGCACCGCCCATTCCGACGATACCTGCATTCTTAACCGCATCAAGGATCTCTTCCCTCGAAGAAAGATTCCAGTCCATAAGAGGATTGTATTTAACTTCTTCATCAAGGAAGTCGTTTTCGATGACGATACTGTTGACCATATCTCCCGTAACAACACGCCTCGGTTCGATTGCCTTTACAGTACCCGATACGGATGAAAAAACAGGCGCAGAAACAAATCCTCCGGCCTCTGCTATCATCTGGCCTCTGAGGACTCTGTCACCTACTTTTACTATTGGAGTTGCGGGGGCGCCAATATGTTGAGATACCGGGTAGACTAGAATCTCGCCGGCCTTTAGATCTGTGATGGGCTTGTCCTTCGAAAGCTCCTTCCCTTCGAAAGGATGGACTCCACCCGAAAAAGTAAATCTGGGCATCTTACGTCTCCTTTTTTAATGGTTCGAAAATCAGAACCTCTTATTGATAATTTTACACTTTTTCTCAAAAAAATACTACTATTAATAGATAATTATGTTATGATACGATATATAGTCTCTCAGATTTTTCAAAAGGAAAAAAATATGAAAATATCCAAAGAAACTCTTGAGGAATTTGAAATTGAATATGACATATCGAGACTTGCTCCCATAGACGAGCTTATTTTTCTTGATATTGAAACTACGGGCTTTACCGCGCGCAGTTCATATCTTTATATGATCGGCTGCGCTTACAACGAAGGCGGAAAATGGTGTACGATCCAGTATCTTGCCGAAAGCTACGAACAGGAAGTTGATATTTTAAAGGCTTTCTATGAGTTTGCCAAAGATTACAAGTATCTTGTGCACTTCAACGGAAACCAGTTTGATATGCCCTACCTTGTACAAAAGTGCAAGCAGCATGATCTTGACATAGACTTTAACAGTTTTTCAGGCATAGACCTTTATAAGAGGATTTCTCCCTGTAAGGTATTTTTAGGCCTTCAAAACTGTAAACAAAAGACTATGGAAAAGTACCTGGGCATCGACAGAGAGGACGCTTTCAGCGGCGGGGAGCTTATCGGCGTTTACCATGACTACGTTAAGGACCCTTCGGAGTTTGCCCGTAATACTCTTCTTTTACACAACGAAGACGACCTTAAAGGTATGCTGAGTATTCTTCCAATGCTTGCGTACTTTGACCTCTTTAACAATTCGCTCCATGTTAAGAAAGCATCCGCAGAAAGCACAAAGGATTACAACGGGCGGACGCGTCAGGAGCTCATCCTTACCGCGCAGCTTCCCGTTACTCTTCCTAAGCCCGTCAGTGCCTCCGCTTACGGCTGTTATTTCCACGGAGAAGGTGACGAGGGTTCTTTCAGGATTCCGATTTACAACGAGGAAATGAAGTATTTCTACGCTAATTATAAGGACTACTACTATCTTCCCGAGGAAGATGTTGCCCTTCACAAATCAGTCTCTTCCTTCGTAGAAAAAGAGCATCGCACACAGGCTACGGCCGCTACCTGCTACACAAGAAAGCAGTCAAGGTATCTGCCCCAGTTTGATACGCTCTTTGAGCCGGTTTTCCGTAGAGAATACAGAAGTAAAGAGTGTTTCTTCGAGCTTACGGATGAGCTAAAAAGAGACAGAGCGGCCTTTACAGAGTATGCAAACCACATCCTCCAGACAATCGGAACGACATACTAATTTTTTCAGGCAGTAAAAAGCCACCGACAAAAGCGTCGGTGGCTTTGATATTTATATTAGATTCTACATCGGGCGCTCGTAGAAGAAAGAATTCTTTCTCTCGTAGCCGATCTCCTTGTAGTTAAGAATCTGCTCGGTACTTCCGATAAAGAGGTATCCGCCGGGCTTAAGACTCTGGAAGTATTTTTTGAACACTTCATCTTTTGCTTCATCAGTAAAGTAGATAAGGACGTTTCTGCAAACGATAAAATTGTAATCCGTAGGATACTTGTCCTTTAAGAGGTTGTGCTCATGGAACTCAACTCTCGCTTTAATCTCCTCGGAAATCTTGTAAGAAGGTCCAACCTGAGTAAAGTATTTCTTTTTAAACTCTTCCGGCACTCCCGCAATACTCTTTGCATCGTAGAGACCAACTTTAGCCTTGGCGATAACAGTCTTATCAAGGTCTGTTGCATAGATTTTAATCTGGTTAAGCGGAACATGTTTGGAAAGTGCCATAACAAGTGAATAAGGCTCATCTCCGGTTGAGCATGCAGCGCTCCAGATCTTTAAGTTCTTTCCGAACTTGCTGATAAGGTCAGGAAAGACCTGCTTATCCATAAATTCCCACTGGTCCGGATTTCTGTAGAACTCAGATACGTTGATGGTTATATAGTTGATAAATTCATCAAAGATATCTTTGTTGCTCTTCAGAGCATCAACATACTTGTCATATCCGACAATCTTATTCTTTCCGATAAGCGTATCGATACGCCTCTTCATCTGACGCTCTTTGTAAGCATTAAGGTCGATCTGTGTAAGCTTTAGAATTTCTTTTTTGAAATATTCGTAATCGTACTCCATAGAACACACCTCCATATTTATCTATACATACTACTATACACCAAATATCGGAATTTATAAATCAAAATCTGTCCATTATAGCAAAAAAGCGACTGCCGAGGTTACTCAGCAGTCGCAAATGATTAAATTATTCTTCGCTCTCTGATGCGATTACAGCGTCGATATCAACAGACGCAACATCTTCGTCATCATCCTTCTTGGGTTCGGGAGCAGTTAAAGCCTTGATGCTAAGAGAGATCTTGTGCTCAGCCTCGTTGAAGTCAACGATCTTCGCGGTAACTTCCTGACCGGTAGTAAGTACATCACTGGGCTTCTCGATGTGATCCTTAGAGATCTGAGATACATGAAGAAGCGCATCTACTCCGTTGTCAAGCTCTACAAAAGCACCAAACTCGGTCATTCTTGCTACTTTACCGGTAACAACATTTCCGATTGCAAACTTTTCAGCAGCATCCTTCCAAGGATTCTGGTCATCAAACTTAAGTGAAAGAGCAACCTTATTTCCATTGATCTCCTTAACGAGAACCTTAATGGTATCGCCAACCTTGAAGACCTTCTTGGGATGCTCAACTCTTCCCCAGCTCATCTCTGAGATGTGAAGGAGTCCGTCTACTCCGCCGAGATCGATGAAAGCACCGAAATCGGTAACATTCTTAACTACACCTTCAACGGTGTCGCCCTCGTGAATCTTCTCAAAGAGCTCTTTCTGAAGCTCTGCCTTCTTGGCAACGAGAAGCTGCTTGCGATCGCCGATGCAGCGACGCTTTCTGGGGCTGAACTCGATAACTACGAATTCGATTTCCTGATCCTTGTACTTTGAAAGATCTCTTTCATAAGTATCGGATACAAGGCTTGCAGGAATAAAGATTCTTGTCTCATCAACGATAACGGTAAGTCCGCCATCCTGAACCTGGCTAACAACAGCCTTAAGTACTTCATGGTTGTTGAAGGCCTCTTCGATTCTCTTGCTGCCCTTCTCCTGCTGGAGACGCTTGTAGGTTACAAGAACCTGTCCATCGCCGTCATTAACCTTGAGGATCTTAACCTCAAGAGTGTCGCCGATTTTTACCGCAGTAGTAAGGTCAACGCTGTTGTCATTCGTGTACTCATACTTAGTAAGAATACCGTCAGCCTTGTATCCGATGTTCAGAATGATCTCGTCAGGCTTAACATCGATTACAGTACCTTCTACTACCTCTCCTGTATGAATTGTTTTGAATGAATCTTCCAGCATTTGTTCAAAAGTAAGTTCCTCTGACATTATTTTGAACCTCCTCGATTAATTTTTGTGGGGTGGAAGCCCCTGCGGTAATACCCACCAGATTTGCCGATCTGATTTTATCAAGATATGGGTCGTCGGGTGTCTGAACGTAAAAGGTATTTTCACAGCAGTTTTTACAGATTTCGTAGAGCTTTCTGGTATTGGAACTGCCCGCGCTTCCTATTACGATCATAGCGTCAGCCTCATTAGCCAAAGCCTCGGCGGCGCGTTGTCTTTCTTCAGTCGCATTGCAAATTGTATTCACAACATGAACATTGTACTCTTTTTTTTCAAGAATTTCAACGATTTCTTTAAATTTCTTGCTCTGAAATGTTGTTTGAGAAACCAATGTATATTTTTTTTCCGGATCCCCGACAAATTTTTCGGCGTCAGATACATCTTTTAGGACGATGCACTCTCCCGAAAACTGCCCTTTTATGCCGATAACTTCGGGGTGAAGCGGGTCTCCGACGATAAGTATCGTATCACCGACCGCATTTTTTTCCGATACGATTTTATGAATTTTTTTGACAAAGGGACAAGTCGCATCAACAACCTCGAAGCCTTTTTCCTCGAGAAGTCTGTATGTATCTTTCGGAACTCCGTGAGCTCTTATGATAACAATGGCGTCCGGCTCGGGAGTCATCTTACTCAAAGCCTCCGGGCCTTCGATCACTTTAACACCCTTTTCCTCGAGCTGTCTTACGACTTCTTCGTTATGAACTATGGGACCATAGGTGTAGATCGGCCTCCCTGTATTTATTTTCTCGTAAACTGTCCCTACTGCGCGCTTTACGCCGAAGCAAAAGCCCGCTTCCTTAGCAAGGCGTATTTCCATAAAAACTCCATTTATACTATCAGACTGCAGATAGCTTCTACAACTTCGTCTATAGTCATATCCGAAGTGTCGATAAGGTGTGCATCATCAGCTTTTACAAGAGGGGATATCTCCCTGTGCATATCCTGATAATCTCTCTGCTCTATATCTGCTTTTATCTTGTCGAAATCGGGTGTCTCGCCCTTTGCGGTAAGCTCATCAAAACGCCTCTTTGCTCTAACTTCGCTTGAAGCGGTAAGAAAGATCTTGGGATTTGCATTAGGAAGTACAACACTTCCGATATCCCTTCCGTCCATTATACAGTCATTTTCCCCCGCAAGTTTTTGCTGAAGATCAAAGATCCTCGCTCTTACAGCGGGAATCGCACTTGTCTTTGAGGCCGTATTTCCGACTTCCTCCGTGCGAAGATAAGCATTTACGTTTTCTCCGTTTAAATATACTATCTGGGCTCCATCTTCGTATCCTATGGTTACATTTGCTCCCAGACAGTCCTTTGATACCGCGTCGGGATCATTTATATCCGTGCCTTTTCTGAGGATATAAAGGGCTATCGCTCTGTACATTGCTCCCGTATCTACGTAAATAATGTTTTTCTTTTTCGCAACAAGCTTTGCGATGGTGCTTTTTCCCGCTCCCGCAGGTCCGTCTACTGCTATATTAAGTGACATTTTTTAACTCCATTCATATATTTATCTTACGGCATCTCCCGCCGCGTGCCCCGTCGACCAGGCTATCTGAAGATTAAAGCCTCCCGTTAATGCGTCAAGGTCCAAAACCTCTCCCGCAAAATACAGATTTTTTATATGCTTTGACTCCATGGTCGAAGGATCTATGTCTTTAACGCTGATACCACCTTTGGTTATAATCGCCTCTTCAAAACCTCTTGTCCCGGTAATATCAAGTGTAAGATTCTTCAGGGTATAGAGAAGCTTCTTTCTCTCTTCTTTTGTGATATCATGTACCTTTTTTTCTTTGCTTACCCCGCATTCATCCGCTATAACGGGTATCAGCGAAGAGGGAACCAGTCCTCCAAGGGCGTTTGCAAAGGATTTATTAAGCTGCTCATCAAAATCCCTTAAAATCCGCTTATCAAGTACTTCTTCAGATAAGGCGGGTTTTAAATCGATTACGGCTTTAGCGTCTTTATGTTTTTCAGGATCGTAGTAGGCGCTTGCGGATAAAACAAGGGGTCCGCTGATCCCGAAATGTGTAAAGAGCATTTCTCCGAATCCGTCATAAACGGTCTTTTTACCGCTTACAAGCTTCATAGAGACATTCTTTAAAGAAAGTCCCATACACTCCTTAACCCATTTTTGTCTTGTCTCGAAAGGTACAAGAGAAGGTCTCGGTTTAATAAGGCTGTGCCCTGTGCCGTACGCAAATCTGTATCCGTCACCTGTTGAGCCTGTGAGGGGGTAACTTACT
>JAFPRD010000049.1:0-6145 GCA_017401005.1 Lachnospiraceae bacterium | reverse complement strand
GTCCTTTTTGTTTTGTACATATTTAGATTTATAAGTCTTTTCTCTTCTGGAACTCTTTTGTAAGAGCCTGCGAAAGCTCCAAGTCTCCGAAGAGATTATCGGGATGAAAAATCTTTAAAAGGTCTTTATATCTCTTTCTAAGCCCAAGGGAATTTCCGCCGATACCTCTAAAGAGAAACTCCGCCACGTTACTCGCGTCCGCATTCTTCGCTTCGGACTCCGCACGGCTTATACGCTCCAGATATGCCTTCTTCTCTCTTTCAAACTTACGCCTGTCTTCCTCTAAAGACCTGAAGCCCTCTGTAAGGATCTCCATTTTTTTATCGAAAAACATATTCTCCTCTTTTAGGCGCTTTCGCTCCGCAAGAGTACGGCGGTTGAGCTCATCAAGCTCATCGCGAAGTACAACTCTGTCCTTTAAAAAGTCATCCTGAAGCTTGACGAGACGGGCTCTTTCTTCATCAAGACGCTTTTTCTCCTGGGAAATACGTAAGTTTTCTTCAAATAGAAAGATCTTAAGTTTTTTAAGCTCCTCTTCGGAGTCTTCCTTCTCTATTTCTTCCCAATCTATCATTTAGAAAAACACCCCTGTAAATCGGAAGCGGTTTATAAGTTCTCTTCGGGGAAAGCCGCATCTTTGGCTTCCTGATCCGTTACCTCGCCCTTCTTGGGCTTTGTGATCTTATTAACTACTTCGGGCAGCATATCAAGTACTTTTGTAAGTACATCGGTATCTTTAACATTAATAAGTCTTGTATTTCCGTCGTGAATAACAAGTATAGCCGAAGGAGACATCTTTCCTCCCATGCCTCCCATACCGCTGTTGGAATTCTTGGTATTGTTGGCTCCGGCACCTGCCGCAACTCCGAAAGATACATCAACAAGAGGTATGATGGTCGTATCTCCGATTACCGTAGGCTCCCCAACTACCGTTTTTGTGGAAAGAACGCCTTCCATTCCACCTATAAGCGAAGATATAACATCTTTATAATTATTCTCTCTGTCAGCCATTTTTCCCTCCTAAGTCGACTGTAACATACTATTTTTATGATACAATTTTTGTTTGGTTATGTAAAGTATTTTGTATTTAAGAGACGCTGTACTCTTCTTCAAGGGCCCCCAGCGTAGTATCGTGGCGCTTTTCTTCTTTTCTCTTGGCCTT
The DNA here is from genome assembly GCA_017401005.1 of Lachnospiraceae bacterium. Taxonomy (GTDB): domain Bacteria; phylum Bacillota; class Clostridia; order Lachnospirales; family Lachnospiraceae; genus AC2028. The sequence continues at coordinate 4,983 of JAFPRD010000049.1, read as the reverse complement.
TTCCATATTTTCAAAGTGCCTGTCAAGCCTTGCCTTTGTAAGGCGGAGCTTTTTACTAAAGACAATAGGAAGAGCCTTAACGATAATACTTATCAAATTGAAGTACCCAACAATCTCGAAATCTCCCTCAATCATCTTTTCTTCGAAATTTGGTACTACAATATATCTTTTATATTTTTTAACAAAAAGAACCGAATAGGCTCCGAAAATATATGCCGTAGTATCGGGGCTTCCCGTGCCGTATTCTATATTGCAGCGTCCTTTTTTGGGGATTAAAACCTTTAAGATCTTTAAAAGCTGCTTTTTAAATGTGGAAATCAGCTTTTTTGTATCTTCATGGAACAAAAGCTTTTTATAGAAATTAAATTCTTTATAAAGAAGCTTTATCTTTGCGATAACCTTATGCTTAAAGTTCTCAAAGGCTTTCTTTATATAATAAATCGGGCTCCTTAAAGGTTCTTTTTTCTTTTTTTCCTTATCCGCAGCCTTGGAGACTCTGTTTTCAGTTTCTTCAGTAGCCGCTCCGGCGCTTGCAGTTTTAGGATCCGCATTTTGGGCAGTTTCGCTTACGGAACTTGTATCGCCTGAGGCTTTAAGGAGCGTGCCTTCGCCGGTTGCCTCAGTTACATTTTCATTTCCGGATACATTTTCAGCTACATCTTCTGCTTCATCTTCGGCTCCGCTGTCGTAGAGCGTATACCAGGCGACTTTAAAAACAATATTTCCGGGCTCGGGGTAAATGTAATCGCCTCGTACAAGACCAAGAAGGTATCTTAGCTTAACTCTTATCTTTTTGTCTTCTCCGTGAAACTCTCCGTCTGCTTTATAGCAAATAGGACAAAGGAGTACGAAAAGAAGCAAAAGAAGGATGAGGCCTACGATGCAGCCCAAAACTATTCCTATTATTGATAAAATTTTTAAAAGAATTGGCCACATGCTATAAATTCCTTAAGGTTAAGATCGCCTCTTATCCTCCTGCAGTCCTCGGTCATAAGTAAAACAAGCTTCATCGCGTCTTCTTTATCGTCGCTGATTCCGCCGACAATAAGGCGCTTTCCGTCGTAAATACTCTTTTTAAGCTCTCCGGATCCGATGATCTCCAAAAGCTCGTCTTCTTTCTCTGAAGGAACGATTATAAAATACCCGCCCTTTCCTCTTTTTATCTTTTGTCTTATAAAGAAAAGCTTTTTGGGGTTTATTCCTTCAGATGTATAAACTTGTGGAAAAAACTTAAATTTCACTCTCATGTAGTAAAGTATATCACATTATTTTATTCTATGATATAATAAAAAGCAGGTATAAAAATACATACGGGGTAAACAAATGAAGGTAATCACTGTACTTGAATTAAAAAGCGGTATGGAACTTGCTGAGAGCGTTGAAACCGGCGGAAAGACGCTATATGAGGCTCGTACGAAAATCGACGACATCATGATCGACCGTCTTAAGAGACATGGCGTAATGTGCGTTACTATTATGGAGCCGTCCGATTACGCTTCTACTCATAACGAAAAGCTCTATTTCAATGAACATTTCCAAAGGTTCTGCAAAGTCTACAATGATAATCTTATCAAATTTAAAGGCATATTTATCAGTTACCTGCAAAACAGTATTTCTATTTTTCCCGAAGATTTAATGGGAATCTATAATGAAGTCTCCTCCTGCATTACATCGGAGGGAGAGCTTTTGGATTTCCTTTATAATATGATGCCCAACGAGGACGAGCTTACCTATACCCAATCATTTAATGCCGCTCTCCTTGCAGGCGCCTTTTCAAATTGGCTTAAATTCTCCCCCGAAGATAAAAAAATAATGATCCTTTGCGGATTCTACTACGATATCGGCAAATGGAAAATTCCCGACGAGATTCTTTGGAAGCCCGGAAAGCTTACAGAGGAAGAATACGCTCTCGTTAAGAAGCACCCTGTTATGGGTTATCAGCTTATAAGAAACGATACCAACCTTAATGAACACGTAAAAAACGCCGTCATAATGCACCACGAAAAATACGACGGTTCCGGCTATCCCTATCATATGGTCGGAGAAAAGATTGACAGATTTGCAAGATATATGTCGATCGTAGACACCTATATCGCTATGGCTTCTCCGAGGAGCTTTAGAAACGCATTTACGCCCTTACAGATACTCGGAAACTTCGAGCAAAATATGGATAAATACGATTTAAATATGCTTCTTCCCCTAATGAGCAAGATTGCGGATACGCAGATTGGCTCTCACGTAGCCCTTAGCGATGAATCGGTTTGGGAAGTAATTATGATCAATAATCAAAACTACTCCCGCCCGATCTTAAAATCCGAAATGGGTGAAATCCTTGATCTAAAGACAAGGCCCGATCTTAATATCGTAAAGATTATCTAACCTACGGTTAGTTTTCACCTTTGGATGCAAAATACTCATCCAGAACCTTCTTTGCAAGCGGGACCGCGCTGCTACTGCCGGTTCCGCCTTTTTCTACGATAACGGTAATCGCAATCTCAGGGTCATCAGCGGGGGCATATCCCGTAAACCAGCCGTGGGAATCGCCTCTGTTATTGTACTCCGCAGATCCCGTTTTTCCGGCAACGGTATAAAGGTCGTTTTTAAGAGAGCTTGCAGTTCCCTTCTCTACTACTTCTTCCATAAGTCCGCGCAGAAAATCCGAAGAATCCGCATCGAGGAGCTGTCTGTAAACTTCGGGCTCCGACTTTTCCAAAACCTTCCCCGAAGAATTAACGCAGCTTTCAACAGTATAAGGCTTCATTATCGTTCCGCCGTCAGCTATAGCCATCGTAAGAAGGTTTATATGATAAGGCGAAACAAGAGTATCTCCCTGACCGATTGATGTCTGCATACGCTTATGGTCCGTGGAGATATCGTATGAGGACTCGGGCACGGTAGCCGTAGGGAAAAGTTGAGGGAGGGGTTCGTTAAACAACAAACTGTTTAAGCCTTCCTCGAAGCTTTTTTCATCAAGGCTCATACCGATATTTGCAAAGGATGAGTTACAGGACTTGGCAAAAGAAAGACCGAAATCAACGGTTCCATGGCTCTCGCCGTGATAACAGCTTATCTTTAGATCGTCATATTTATAGGATCCCTTACAGTCAAAGCTGTATCCATCAATATCTCCCCCTTCTTTTCTGAATTCATAGGCCGTAAAAATCTTAAAAACCGATCCCGGAGGATAAAGTCCGGCTGTAGAACGATTCAAAAGAGCCGTTTCTTTTTCATCTTTAACAAGATTTTCCCAGTTTTCCTCGATATTGTTGGGGTCGAAGGTTGGATGGGACAAAAGGACAAGAATTCTTCCCGTCTTTACTTCCGTAACGATAACAGCTCCGTAATTGTCTCCCAATGCTTCATGCGCAGTCATCTGGAGATTGTAATTTATCGTAGTATTAACGGTATTTCCGGAAGGAAGGAGGCCCGACTCTTCTATTTTAGCTCTTTCAATGGGGTTACTTCCCGACTTTAAAAGATAGTAATTGCACTCCGACTCAACGCCCGTTTTATCCAAAGCAGAGTATCCGACGCTGTGGCAAAAGGCGTCGGCATATGGGTAAACCCTTACCTGATTTCCCGATTCGTCAAGCTTTGAGTAGGCAAGGCAGACTCCGTCCGATGAAACGATCTCGCCTCTGAGGGTATTCTGTAAAAGGTTCTTTTCCTGTTTATTGTAGCTGTTGTCTATAAAGGCAGACTTATTTACAAAGGAAAAAACAATAAGATAAATACATATCCCGAGGAAGATTGCAGAGAAAAAGGCGGCTGTAATGATTACCTGCTTATTTCTCGAAAGCTCTTTTACAGGCTTAAAGTATTCATATAACTTATTTAGTTTTTCTGTCACCGGGTTTTGCTTTTCCGGGGACTTCTTTTTCTGATTTTCTGATTCCATTTTTTAAAGGTTCTTTATTAGCTTTATTATTTATATTTTTACTGCTCTCTTTAGTAGCTTGCGGCCCCTGCTTTTTATGGAACCTGTATAAAGCGGGGCCTTTTTGAAGGCGGAGCATAATATAGATTCCCTGTACGATAAAGTACATAAACATCGATACAAGAAGCGAAGTCCCTCCGTAGCTTACAAGAGGAAGGGTTACTCCGGTAAGAGGGATGATCTTTACTCCGCCACCAATGGTTAAAAATGTCTGGAAGCACATCGAAACCGCGATTCCGTATATTACGAGGCGGTAAAACATATCATGTACGAGGAAACTCAGTCTCATCATCTCCGCAAAGCAGGAAAGGCAGACAAGTATTACGCTTATGGCGAATATGAGCCCCAGTTCTTCCGATATTGCCGAAAAGATAAAGTCCGTCTCACAAAAAGGGATGCTTGTAGGCGAGCCCTTAAAAAGACCGGTTCCGAAAAGTCCTCCGCTGTTTATGGAAAAGAGGCTTTGAGCTATCTGATATCCCTTGTTGTCAATATCTGCCCAGGGATCAAGCCAGATAGATACTCTGACTCTGATATGGGAAAACAGATTGTACGCCACAACGCTGGCTCCGGTACAGCAAACGGCTCCCAGTATCAAGTAGATGTAATTGCCCGTGGACATATATATCATAAAGATATAGATGATAACAAAGATAAGGGCCGTTCCAAGGTCTTTGCTCATTACAAGTACAAGTACAAAAGCCGCGCAGGTAAGAGCGCTAAGTATAACCTTGATATGGTTTATATCCTTCCAAAGAAGACAGGCCATATAAAAGATAAATAAAATCTTTACCGCATCCGAAGGCTGGAATCTAAGGCCAAGGACAGATATTGTAATCTTAGATCCGTTTATAACTTCTCCTAAAATAAGGACTGAAGATATAAGCGTAATTCCGACTCCGGCATAAACCCAGGTAAGCTTTTTTATAAATTCCGCTTTCATGATGATAAGCGGGATCAGCATACAGGCAAGTAAAACAATTAAGAAGATTGCAAGCTGCCTTATGGCTCTGTCCGTGGAGATTCTTGTAATTACGATCATCCCC
>JAFPRD010000048.1:0-2859 GCA_017401005.1 Lachnospiraceae bacterium | reverse complement strand
GAGTATATAAACCTTAACGCAAAGACTCAGGTCCTTACGCCGACGCTCCTTGGAGAAGCTATATACGACGTTGTAGACAACTCTATAAAGTCCCTTTTAAACCCTTCACTTACGGCAAGCTGGGAGAAGGGTCTTACGGGAGTAGCTTCAAAGGAGATACCGCCGGATGAATATATGACGAAGCTTTCCGACTACGTTACCAAGTGGACAAACGCGGTTAAAGGTATGTACAACCAGGACAGCATACTTCGTAAGGTAGACGGGTTAAGAGGCTTTTACAAAACGGAGAAAAAGAAAACGAGGTAATTATCATGGATCATATTAAAATCAAAGATTTATACAGCCTTGAAGAGACAATCGCAGCTCCCCTTTTAGAGACTGTAGAATACCCCTGGGAGGCTCTCCCTAAGATTTCTGCATTTATCAAAGAACTTGGAGCGAGCCTTTCAAGCGATCTTTACGAAAAAAGAGGCGAAGATATCTGGGTTGCAAAGTCCGCAAAGGTAGCTCCTACAGCTTTTCTTAACGGTCCTCTTATCATCGACGAGGATGCCGAAATCAGACACTGCGCCTTTATAAGAGGCAACGCCATCGTAGGAAAGGGCGCTGTTGTAGGAAACTCCACTGAGCTTAAAAACGTTATCCTCTTTAATATGGTTCAGGTACCCCATTACAACTACGTCGGTGACTCAATCCTCGGATACAAGTCCCATATGGGAGCGGGCTCCATTACATCAAACGTTAAGAGCGACAAAAAGCTCGTTGTTGTTAAGGGCGATGAAAAGTACGAGACCGGTCTTAAAAAGTTCGGCGCGATGCTGGGAGATCATGTTGAGGTCGGCTGTGGAAGTATCTTAAATCCCGGTACCGTGATCGGAAGAAACTGCAACATCTATCCCCTTTCAAGCGTAAGAGGAGTAGTTAAAGAAAACTCCATTTATAAAAAGGCCGGAGAAGTTGTAGAAAAGATTACGGAATAATCTGTTTGTTTATAAATTATTAAGACTTTTTTAATCTTTTTTGCGCAAATAATTGATATTGGGTATCATGTATGATAAAATACTAGATGTTGTTAATATTCTTATTATGCAAAGGAGATTGAAAATGAGCAAAAAGAATAGTATCACTTCAATGGCGCTCGGTATTGCCAGCGTTGTTCTTGGTCTTAACGGACTCGAGTCTTGGGGTATTATGGGTATTGCAGGTCTTGTATGTGCAATCCTTTCAATGAACTTCAAGAAGAAGGCAGACGCTGAAGGAATGGGAGAGTCAGGATTTGCTAAGGCAGGTAAGATTACCAGCATCATCGGACTTATCCTCTCCATCATCGGTATCGTAGGCGGACTTATCTGCGGTATCTGCATCTGCGTTGCAGGCGGAGCAAGCGCTCTTGGTTCAGCATTATCATCATCAGGCTACAACTTTTAATACCTTTGTTGGTAACGCCCCGATACTTCGGTGTCGGGGCTTTTTCTAAATCTATTACTTTTATTTACTTACAGGATTTATTATGTACCCTTACTTAAATATTTTCGGAAAACCTTTCAGTTCATACGGAGTTTTTGCTCTTATCGGATTAGCGGCTGCTGTACTTTACAGCTTTATTGTACACAAGATTACGAAAGATAAAAAAGACTTCTTCGATCGTATAATCTATATAGTTTACTGCGGAGCGGCGGGAGGCCTCTGCGCGGGTATCCTCTATCAACTTACAAATATTAAATACATAATTCAGGGACTTCCCTATCTTTTTACTGACTTTGAAAAATTCAAGACATATATGTCTTTCGGAATAGTTTTTTACGGCGGTATGATCGGAATCTTTATCGGATTTATGATCTATACCAAGTACTTTAAAGAAGATACCAGAATGTGGCTTATGACAAGCGTTCCCGGTATCCCTCTTTTCCATGCCTTCGGAAGAATGGGATGCACAATAGGCGGCTGCTGCTACGGCCTGCCCCATGCACATGTGGGAAGCTATAATGAAGCGACCGGGCTTTTCGATATCGAGAACAATCCGATATTTAACGGCTTTTCCGTTTATAACGCAAGGACCGGATCCTACCACCTTCCCATACAGCTTATTGAGTCGGCGGGACTTTTTGTTATTTTTGCAATTCTTGTTGTATTTCTAATCTTTATCTATAAGAAAAAGGCTTATTATAAGCCTATGGGCCTGTATTTTCTGCTCTACGGAATCCTTAGATTTACTGATGAATTCTTCAGAGGAGACTCTATCAGAGGAATCTGGGGACCTTTCTCAACCTCACAGTACATCAGCCTTTTTATAATACCCATTGGCATTTATTGCCTCATCTGCCCTACGGATAAAAACTTCTTCGAGAAGTGGTACACACCGGGGAAAGGAAAGAAGTCTGACTCAAGGAAGTCTTTAGATACCGAAAAAGCTGAAAGCTAAAGGAGATTCCTATGAAAGCTTTAAAAACACTTATATCTGTTTTCCTTACCCTACTTGGATTTTTCATCCTCTTTGATTTTTGCGTATATGCTGTAATCTTCAGTAAGAGCTATCTGAATAAAAAGTATAGAGAGTATAACGTAGCGGTGGATCTGTCTATGACGGATGAAGATCTTGAGGCCGTAACGGCTAAGCTTGTTGATTACGTAAAGGGAAGAGAAGATTCAATAGCTATCGAAGTTTCCGTAAGAGGGAAGGTTAGCGAGTTTTACAACGAAACGGATATCTCTCATATGAAAGACGTTAGGGGGATAATAATTAGGCTTCGGGATTTTCTTGTTTTATCAAGCTTTGCAGCTGTACTTGCGGTTGTAATACTTATAGCGGGGAAAGCTAAAGAAGAGTTTAGAAACGGAGTACTAATAGCGGACGCCCTT
>JAFPRD010000006.1:0-5464 GCA_017401005.1 Lachnospiraceae bacterium | reverse complement strand
TGATTTATCCATGTGTATTTCCGACTTTTCTATTTCCGCATGCTTGCCATCTCAGCCGAAAGCATGCGGAGCACCACAATCTTCATTTCCGCATGCTCGCTGCGTCGTTTCCCTGCATGCTGATTGTAGTTTTCTTTACTTCCGCATGCCCGCCGCGGCGCTTCTCGGCATGCGATTTACAGGTTTTCTCTTCCTCGCATGCCCGCCGCAACGCTTCCCGGCATGCAGATTGTAGGTTTCTTTACTTCCGCATGCCCGCTGCGGCGCTTCCCGGCATGCAGATTGTAGGTTTCTTTACTTCCGCATGCCCGCTGCCTTAAATAAAAGCATAAGAATCGGGCAAGTGCCTGATACCTTATGCTTTTATGTGCTTTTTATTTGCTTTTACTATCTTTTATATGTATATGTGCGCTTATGCGCTTATTTGCATGCGCCTTCAAATTCTGCACTTTATTGCAATTTGCGGCCAGTTCAGGCGCTGCGGCAAGATTTGTGTGTAATCCGGCAATGTGTCTGAGGCCGGCACTTATCGAAAACGAGCATCAGCGAAGTTTGAGATTAGTACCGCTGCTCGAAGACGTCATAGCCGAGAGGCGGTGCCGGGTACATACAAACTTGCCACAGCGCTGTACCTTACGAAGTACCGCAGCGCCGTACCTTACGAAGTACCACAGCGCCGTTCCTTACGAAGTACCACAGCGCCGTACCTTACGAAGTACCGCAGCGCCGTACTTTGCGAAGTACCGCAGCGCCGTACCTTGCGAAGTACCACAGCGCCGTACCTTGCGAAGTACCGCGGCGCCTTACTGCGTGGCGAGCCCGAGACTCCGGCAAACCTGAGGCCGCGGCGCTTACAGCACAGCCTTGAGATCAGCAGTAAGTTTCTCAACGCGGGCCTGTGCATCTTCAAGGCTGGTTCCCTTAACACCCATATAGAACTTGATCTTGGGCTCGGTTCCGGAAGGTCTTGCGCAGCACCAGTTGTCATCGGGAAGCTCGAAATAGAGAACATTTGACTTAGGAAGTCCGGTTGTGGTCTTCTCGCCGGTCTCCATATCAAGGATAACATCCTTCTCGTAGTCTCTGAACTTCAAAACCTTGAGGTCGCCGAATGCCTTGGGAGGATTGTTACGAAGCTTCTCCATTGTATCGGCGATCTGCTTTGCTCCGTCGATTCCCTTCATTGTGATGGTGTACTGAGTTTCCTTGTAGTAGCCGTACTTCTCGTAAACATCGATCATCATATCCCAAAGAGTCTTGCCCTGATTCTTGCAGAAGGAAGCAACCTCGCAAAGAGCCATAACTGCAACGATTGCGTCCTTGTCCCTTGCGTGAGTTCCCACAAGGCATCCGTAAGATTCCTCGAGTCCGAATGCATAGTTGTAGGTATGGTTCTGCTCGAACCACTTGATCTGCTCGCCGATAAACTTAAATCCGGTAAGAACCTCGATAAGCTTTACATTGTAAGCGGCAGAGATGGGCTTTGTCATATTTGTTGTAACGATGGTTGTAACAAGAGCGGGGTTTGCGGGCATTGTTCCTGTAGCTGTGCGCTCTCTTAAGATATACTCGGCAATAAGCATACCGGACATATTTCCGGTAAATGAAACATACTCGCCTGTCTTTGAATCCTTAGCGTAAACGCCGAGACGGTCAGCATCGGGATCGGTAGCAAGTACTATATCCGCATCCTTCTCCTTGGCAAGGCGAAGGGCGTAGGTAAATGCCTTGGGATCCTCGGGGTTAGGATACTCGAGAGTTGTAAACTCGGGATCGGGACCCTTCTGCTCCTCAACTACATAAACATTTTCAAATCCAAGCTCCTTTAAGATGCGCTGAACAGGGAGATTTCCGGTTCCGCAAAGAGGAGTGTAGACAATCTTGATATCCTTAGCTACAGCCTTAATTACCTCGGGATGGATGATCTGCTTCTTTAAAGCTTCCATGTACTTGTCATCGATCTCTTTTCCGATGACTTCGTAGAGGCCTGCTGCCTTAGCGGCTTCGATATCCATAGTCTTAACGGTATGGTAATCGGTAATAGACTTAACTTCGGAAATAATATCCTTGTCGATGGGTGCGGTAATCTGCGCGCCATCCTCCCAGTAAACCTTGTATCCGTTGTACTCGGGAGGATTGTGGCTTGCTGTAACCATAACGCCCGCTGTGCATCCAAGCTCTCTTAATGCGAAGGAAAGCTCGGGAGTGGGACGAAGAGAGTCAAAGATGTATGCCTTGATTCCGTTAGCGGCAAGGCAAAGAGCAGTCTCCTTTGAGAACTCGGGGCTCATACGACGGTTGTCGCAAGAAATTGCAACCCCCTTCTTGGGGTCACCATTCTTTAAAATATAATTTGCAAGACCCTGGGTAGCCTTACGAACAGTGTAGATATTCATACGGTTTGTTCCGGCTCCGATAACTCCGCGAAGTCCGCCGGTACCAAATTCAAGTTCCTTGTAGAACCTTTCCTCTATCTCAGTTTCATTGTCCTTAATTGAAAGAAGCTCATCCTTGGTAGCCTGATCAAAATAATCATCATTAATCCAATAATTGTATTCTTCCTTGTAACCCATGGTTTTTCCTCCTATTATTCCGTATAGGCTCATGCCAATATATGTAAAATTACATAACTCGCCATAAAAGCGTATTATATTTTATCACAATTTCATACCAAGTTTAAAGTACTAATACATAATTCATCAGATTTTGTTATATCGGCGCAGGTACACTTTTATTCATGCCTCAAAGCCGCATTCGATTTTATCTGATCTCGTATTTGTCCTTAACATCAGCAGGCGGCTCGTAATCTCCAAGATATTCGTCGGCTTTTTCAATAAGCTCCCCGTAGGATACTATGGGCACTCTGTAAACCTGCGAATCCGGCGCGCGAACGATCAGACAGTCCCCCTCCTGGGCGGCTATGGAATATGTGCGGCTTATCACATTAAAATCCTTGTCCAGAATATACGAATAAACCGAAGCAGTAAGCACATATCCGCCGAGCTTTTCATAATACGTAAGACTTGAGAGCATGGAATCCGAAATCGGCAGATTCTTTTTTACCTCAAAGCTTTCGGCGCCTATGATCTTGGTCGTCTTGTTTGAATACTGGGCGACGATATATTTATCATCATCCGAATAAAAGGCAGTATCCGCATTTTTAAGGCTCCATGACAGATTATCAGCCGACTCTATGGCCTCGCTCGCATCTTTTTCGTAAAAAAGCTTCACTTCATATTCATCGCCATTTTCTATCTTTTCCGCCGCAGTCTCCTCCTTGGAATATCTTGTAATATAATTCGCCTTGTCAAACCAGTAGTAAAGGTCTCCTTTTTGATAAAGCGCACCAAGCAAAAATTCCGTCGGTATCAGTGAAAAGAAATTCTCATTCCACTCGCTTGTATAAGTTTCATTGCAGAAATAGACCTTGCCTTCCTGGGAGACGTAATACGCGATGTCCTCCTCTTCATCCGGCCAAAACTCTATTATCGCCTTATCGGTATTGTAATAATTCTTTACGCCGCCCTGTTTCTTATCAAGGACAAGCATTATATACCTGTCGTAGACAAATACCATATTGTCGGAAACGCAGATATCAACTGCCAAAAATGAAGGCACATCCCTGATCCAGAGAGTTTCGCCCGTCAGAGTATCAATGGAATAGATTCTCGTAGAATCATTAAAGTTTCCCATTCCCGGCATAGCGAAGATGATATTGTCCCCGTCAAGGATCGCACAAATATCCATCGGTGATTCTTTTGTGAAGGAGACGATAACTTTTCCGCTTGCTTCCTCCGCCATCAAAATATCAATTCTTCCGGAATAATCCATAAATACCGCGATAAATCTTCCGTCATCAAAGTCCGCAGACATCATATCAAGATAGGATTCCTCAAAGACCTCGCTCACATTTATCTCGTAATCAATCTCACCGGATTCATTTACTCCGTACAAAACATCCTCGCCATAGAGCAGTGTGATCTGCCCGTCCTCAGAGGGTGAGATAAAAGATATTGAAGTTGATGTATCGATAGATTTGACCTCATCGCTAAGTACCGGGCGGTACTCGGCCTCGCCGTCAAGGACAGTTATCACTCCGCTGCTTCCGCAAAAATCAGCATCAAATATGCTTCCCGCGTCCTCGGGGTCACCAGGCAAAACATTAACCTGCGCGCCGTCACGGTCAAAGACATAAGCCTCAGTGCCTTCATTTATAAGCACGTACTTATTGTCGAAGGAAACCTTATACTCCCATGGCATCTCGGGTACATCATAGCTGCAGGCGGGATAGTAAGCATCTCCGACACTATATATGTTCAAAGATTCATACAGCCTTTTCAGCGCACCCGCATTGTAGCCCTCTTCCTTATCCGGCAATACACCTCTTACAACATACGCCGCATCCTTCCGCCTTCCGCATCCAAGGAGAGTATCCGCTACCTGCGCCATAGCACCGGCATATTTATCGTTTAGTTCGGCGTACTGCTCGGAGATCAGCGCGTTCTGGCGGCTTATACGGATCAGCATAACCGTAGCAAATACAGCAAACAAAAGAACAGCGGCTCCGATGCTTCCAAAGACCGTCGCCATCTTTTTTATCTTTTGCTCCCTGTGGCGCTGACGAAGGTCGTCGTAATTCATCCCGAAGATAGCAGCGCAAAGCTTTAAAACCGCCGTATCCATCGCCTTCAGGATTTCTTTTTTATTCTCCCCCCTCGTATCAGCGGCAAGAGGCTCGATCTGCTTTTTCTCAAATCTGATATTGCCGTTTTCATCCTTAATCTCTACCTGCTCGTAGGTAAGGATCTCCGGGAAGGAAACGTCCGGCTCATCCTCAGCAAGGACAACAAGAATATGCTCCCTGTCATGGAGCTGTAAAAATGTCTCGATCTCCTTTAAACACCATCTTGACTGCGGATAGCGCGGCGTACAGATTGTGATCAGGAAATCCGAGTTTGCAAGAGCATTGTTTATAGGATCGGAGAGATTGTCGGAAAGAGGCAATTCATCCACATCCCTGAAGATGCGGCTTATCTTTGTCTTTCCGCTTTTTGCCTTGCTTTTTGCAGACCCGGGCAGCTTAAACGCCTCCAGTTTTTTGTGGAGATTTTCAGCAACAAAGCTGTCAAGCTCGCTATGTCTGTAACTTATAAACGCGTCGTAGTGGACGCCCTGTAATTCTTCCATAAACTGCTCTCCTTTTACCCCGTAAGCTAAGTTTTACATTTGCCTTAAAGACACGTGACAGGATTAAATATAAGCTATACTTTGATCTCCTTTTTTAAATCCTTATAAAGCTGCTTTCCCGTAAGGATATCAGTCATTATAAGTCCCGCTCTCCAGGTCTTTCCTTCAAGTTCCTTGACGGGAAGACGGAAATAAAAGCCGGAAAGTTCTATATGGTCCTCACCGGGGAAGGCCGCTAAAATATCTTTTCTGTAGGTTGAAAAAAGTTCGTAGCGGC
>JAFPRD010000047.1:0-2233 GCA_017401005.1 Lachnospiraceae bacterium | reverse complement strand
TATTCCTTGATTACGACGGGGATTTAAGTGAACTTTCAGAGTATGATTATCTTGTTATAGATGCACAGTACCATACGGCAGAGGAAATAGACGCGTTTAAAAGAGCACGTTACGGTAACTGCATATATAGCTATATAGACATTGGTTCAATCGAGAATTTCAGAGATTACTACGATAGATTTGAGGACCTGTCACTGGGTGATTACGAGAATTGGGAAGAAGAAAAATGGGTTGATGTTTCCGATGAAAGATGGCAGAAATTTATTCTCGAGGAGCTTGCACCGGCACTTTTGGAAAAGGGCGTAGACGGATTCTTTGTTGATAACTGTGATGTTTATTACAATTATCCTACGGATGAAATCTTAGAAGGCCTTGCGAATATAATGAAGGGCTTAAGGAGAATGGGCGTCAGCGTAGTTATAAATGGTGGTGATGCATTCCTTAACGCCTATACGGAAAAGCTCGGCCCCTGGACGGATGTAATTACCGGAATCAATCAGGAATGTGTTTACACAAGCATCGACTGGGATGAAGATACGCTTGTCCCTGCTGAAGATGAAGATAAAGAGTATTTTACCGAGTATATAGAAAAATACGGCGATCAGGGGGCATATATTTTTGTTATCGAGTATGCCGAGGATACGCCGGATAACGAGGAGCTTCGCGAGGACATCACAAAGTATTGCAGAGAGCATAACTACCTGTATTACATCTCAGACTCTATAAACCTCGACTAAAAAAATGACACAGCACCCCGTCCCCAGGGTCAAAAAAATGACACAGGGGGACGGGGTTGGGGTGTCAAAAAATGCATCACCGAATGACCCCCCGGGACGGGGTGGGGGGGGTCGAAAAAAGGAGGCAGGATGAGCGGGAAGTATGATGACATAATAGAACATCCGCATTATCAGTCGAAGAAGCGGCCGCATATGAGTATGGTAAACCGGGCGGCGCAGTTTTCACCTTTCGCGGCTCTTGTCGGGTATGATGAGGCTGTGGCGGAGACGGGGAGACTTACGGACGAGAGAATAAATCTTGATGAGAGTGTGATAGAAGAGATTAACCGAAGGTTAGCTGAAATTGAAAGAAGGCTCCCGGCCAATCCGCCCTACGTTACGATAACTTACTTTGCGGAGGATGCTTTCAAAGAGGGAGGAAGCTATCTTCAGATGACCGGAAAGGTCAAAAAGATGGATCTGTTTGGAAGAACGCTTACGATGGATGACGGACAGATTCTCAGAGCTGATGATATATTCGATATAGAGTTTATGGATGGATAAATTCGAAATCTTGAAAAAATTAAGATATTGACAGATGAGGAGGCAATTATGGCAGGATTTTATTCCGCAAATGTTGCGGACGGCATCAAAGAAGCAATCGCAAAAGAGAAGAAGGATATGAAAGTTTTTAATGTGATGCTTCTCGGAAAAACAGGTGTCGGAAAAAGCACGCTTATAAACAATCTTTTCAGCGAGCGTATAGCGCAGACGGGAATCGGCAAGCCGGTTACGCAGGATATCAGACTTTACAAAAAGGAAGGCTTTCCACTTCAGGTATACGATACACCGGGCTTCGAACTCGGCGGGGACAATGCCCTCGGAAAGCTCCTTGACGAGATCGGCGACGAGATCAGAAGGGGATATAAAAGCTTTGACATAGAGCAGAGCATCCACTGTATCCTTTACTGCGTCAGCGCCACATCGCACCGCTTTGAGGATGTGGAAGAGAATTTCATAAGAAAGTTTTTGGACCTCAATAAGGATTCACAGATCCCGGTTATCGTAGTCCTGACGCAGTCCATTTCCAAAAAGGACGCAGAAGAATTAAAAAAGCATATAGACAGCCTGAATATGGGCATCGCACAGGTGGTTCCCGTACTTGCCGAGGATTATGAAATCGATGAAAATACCGTAATAAAAGCTCATGGCCTTGATAAACTTGCGGATTTTATCTACGAGGTTATTCCGGAGGCTGTAAAGAACACATACGTTGCGGTTCAAAAGGCAAGTATATCCCTTAAGGTTAAAAGAAGCCAGGCAATCGTCATTGCAGCAGCAGCGGCAGCGGCGGCGACAGGAGCGGTACCTATCCCGGTAGCGGACTCTTTTGTACTTGTACCGGAACAGATTGCGATGATCGCATCAATAACCAATGTCTTCGGACTGTCTCTCGAAAAATCTACGATAGCTGCTATCGTAAGCGGAACTCTCGGAACAGCGGGAACGACCATCGC
>JAFPRD010000046.1:0-2410 GCA_017401005.1 Lachnospiraceae bacterium | reverse complement strand
GAGCTGCCGTCCGAGAGTGCCCGCTGTTGAAGAAGCAACTCCCTTTACAGCGCTCTTAACAGCCTTCTGCTTGGCAAGTGCTGCCTTTTGGGCTGCTTTTTGCTCTGCAAGAGCTGCTTTTTCTGCAGCTTTCTGCTCTGCAAGCGCTGCCTTTTCGGCTGCTTTTTCTTCGGCGATACGCGCTTTTTCGGCTTCCTTTTCCTCGGCAATACGTGCCTTTTCGGCTTCAGCCGCCTCAGCAAGTTCTACATTTCTCCTCTGTAAGAATTCATAAGCGGAATCCCTGTCGAAGAAATCCGAGTATCTGGTATATAAGAGGTTACTCTTTATCTCTCTGTCTCTTTCATCCTCGCTTACAGCTCCCATCAAGGACTGAGGCGGAAGGATGGTTGTCTTTTTGGCAACACCGGGTACGCCGTTTTCGTCAAGCATCGAACAGACGGCTTCTCCGGTCTGAAGTGCCATGATAGTTTCGTATGTATCAAACTCAGGGTTAACTCTGTAGGAAGAAGCTGCCGCTTTGACAGCCTTTTGCTCCGCGGGAGTGTACGCATGAAGGGCATGCTGGATCTTGTTTCCAAGCTGGGCAAGGACTCCGTCCGGAATATCCCCGGGATTTTGAGTGATAAAGTAAATACCGACTCCCTTTGATCTTATAAGCTTGACAACCTGCTCAATCTTTGTAAGAAGGGCTTTCGGAGCATCGTCAAAAAGAAGGTGCGCTTCATCAAAGAAAAATACCATCTTAGGCTTTTCAAGATCTCCGACCTCGGGAAGAGTCTCAAAGAGCTCGCTCATCATCCAAAGTAGGAAGGTTGCGTACATTGTAGGATTATTGACAAGCTTTCTGCAATCGAGGATCTGGATGATGCCTTTTCCGTCGCAGTCTCTCGAGAGCCAGTCGGATATTGAAAGAGCGGGCTCTCCGAAAAAGAGGTCAGCCCCTTCTGTTTCAAGAGCAACAACGGAGCGGACTATTACGGCGAGGGACTGCTTTGTAATATTTCCGTACTCCATGGAAAGCTCGGATGCGTTCTCTCCGATGTAGTTAAGTATCGCTTTAAGGTCCTTGGTATCGATAAGGAGCATACCGTTATCATCGGCTACCTTAAAAGCTATTGTAAGGAGGTCTGTCTGTACTTCGGTAAGTCCTAAGATCCTTGCAAGAAGAATAGGTCCCATTTCTGTGATGGTAGTTCGAAGAGGCATACCCTCTTCTCCGTATACGTCCCAGAAATTAACGGGGTATTTCTTTAGAGCAAATTCCTCCTCGCCGATTCCAAGGCCTGCAAGTCTTGAAGTGATTTTGTCATTCATCACTCCCCCGGCGCAGCAGCCCGAAAGGTCACCCTTTACATCCGCGAAGAAAACAGGCACACCGGCGTCACTGAAGGACTCCGCCAAAACCTTTAAGGTAACGGTCTTACCCGTTCCGGTCGCCCCGGCTATAAGTCCGTGACGATTGGCCATCTTAGGCAGCATAAAGATTTCTTCACCCTTTTCGGTCTTACCAACGAGAATCTTTTGATCCCTGTACATCTGTATCCCTCCGTATTTATAATTTTACGGGCAAGTAAGTCTACCTTCCCAATATTTAACAGTATACAATATTATCCCCGAAATATCTACAAAATATCTGTCTTTACTATCAAATAACCAAATGTTATAATGCAGATATGAGTAAAGATGATAATAAAGATCTCGTTCGGCTTGAAGGCGTTTTCCCCGCCAAAAGAAAAGACGGAACACCTTTTTACCGCTCGTCTCTCACCTACAAAACAAAACACATATCCTTAGGCAGTTATGATACTCCGGAAAAGGCTCACCAGGCGTACCGCATGGGGCGTCTTCTTCTTGCGGCTACATATACCCGCCTTGAGGACTACACTGAAGGCAACCCTTTGAACTTTGACAAGTGGGTTGTTCTTTTAAATTTCAGGGACAATGATATTTATATCGGAACCCCTATCTACGTTGATAAAAAAATGTTCCGGTATTACTTAAGTCCCGATAAAGTCCTTAAATTCGATATGGACGATCTCTTCTATTTTTCTTCCCATAAGATCATGGCCAGAGGAGGACATTTTTTCGTCTCCGACTACGGATCCCAAATCACTCTCTATACAAGATACGGAATACGCCCCTACGCTGCGGCCGGGGTTGATTATAAGTTCGTTAACGGAGACACCTTAGACTTTAGGCGCGAGAATCTTAAGGTCCTAAACTCCTACCATGGAGTCCGTCCCGGCGCAAAGGGAAAGTTCCACGCAAGGATCCATTTAAACGGATACTTCCACATAGGCACTTACGAAACCGCACTCGAGGCCGCCATCGCTTACAACAAAGCTGTTGACCTTGTAAGGAAAGCGGGCTGTAAAAAGAACTTTATACAAAACTACATCGAAGAGAT